>CAZUCG010000221.1:0-5416 GCA_964619145.1 uncultured Lentisphaeraceae bacterium
GTGGTAACGAGACAATGCTGCAACAACCTGCCGCAGATGAACCCAATGCCACTGTATTCTCGCCACAACTGACCGAATGGCAGCAACAACTGGCAGCCACAAAAGTCTTGGCGAAAACTAGCGGCTACTTGAATAAACAGGACTTCCTGACTTGGCTCAGCCAAGGAGTCAGCGGAGAGGCGCTAACACCAGAAGAAAATTTTCTCGCTCGGGTCTTCCACCGTTATGGGCTGTTTTTGGCCGCACTGCTGGTCATCCCACTGGGATTGTTATTGAACTTAACCCCGTGTGTATTGCCGATGATACCTATTAACCTGAGCATTATCGGCGCGCGGGTTAATAATGCCTCCGGACGCTGGCGCGGGTTGTGGCTCGGTGGACTCTATGGCTTGGCTATGGCCGCCGTCTATGGCAGCCTGGGAGCCATCGTGGTGCTGACCGGTTCACGCTTCGGTGCCATCAACTCATCACCGTGGTTTAACCTGATCATCGCGGTGGTGTTTGTTTTCTTGGGCTTGGCGATGTTCGATGTGATCCTGCTGGATTTCTCGCGCTTCCGCAAAGGCGGTGCGCAGCAATCAGGGCAAGCGTGGCTGACTGCGTTGGTTCTCGGCGCAATCTCAGCTTTACTGGCTGGCGCTTGCGTCGCGCCGGTGTTGATTTGGGTACTGTTATTAGCCACCGACCTACACCTCAAAGGCAATCCCGCGGGCATATTCCTGCCCTTGCTCTTAGGCATAGGAATGGCCTTGCCCTGGCCGTTGTTAGGTGCAGGCATATCACGCCTGCCGAAGCCAGGCGCCTGGATGGTGCATCTGAAGAAAGGCTTTGGCCTATTGATTCTGCTGGTGGCGGGCTATTATATCTTCCTGGGCGTATCACTGTTCAGGCAACAAAGCGGCTCGCATAGTACCCTTCTGCCAGGCTGGCAAAGTGACTTGATAGCCGCACTGCCCCAAGCGAGACAGGAGAATAAGCTTATCCTGCTGGATTTTTGGGGCGTGACCTGCAAAAGTTGTCTGGCAATGCACAAGACAACCTTGCAGGAACAAGAAGTCATCGACTTTACTGAGCCGATGCTGAAAATCGCTTTCCAGGCTGACGATAGCAATGACCCGCTCGTGCAGGCCGTCCTTAAACATTACCAAGTCATCGGGCTGCCGACATATATTCTCTTGCGACCATAACAGAATCCCGGTCATTTACCGGTCGCAAGCGAGAACTGCCCCTCAAGCTGAGGACAAATATGCCCCGGTTTGAGGGGCAATCTGTAGACCCGACAACTCGCTCTGAGCAGCCGAGAAAGTTATTGGCTATGCGAATCGAGCTGGTGTTGGTATTCAGCTGCTTTTGGGCCGTGATATCCTTTTAGCAGCAGGCGGCTTTCCTCAATCAGTCGCTGGTAGCTCTCTGGCTGTTCTTGGCGTCGATGGACCTTAATTTGCCGCAGCAGATTGCGCAACAGGCACTCTTTCAGGGTATCAGAGACCTCAGATTGAGCCAAAAGCATCTTCATCATACCAATAAAACGATCGGTCTCGCGGTCAGCAGCGCGAAATTGTTTGCGGCGCTGCAATGAGAAGATGTGCTTTTGCCGCAACGCCAGTGCGTTGTTAAGCACCGTCATATTATAGGGATTGAGAGCCATCAAGGCGTCGGCGTGAGGCAGTGCCGAATAGATCTTACGGCTGTTGTTTTGCAGTTTCTCTTCTTGGGAGATATCGAGTTTTACAGCCAGGCGCACCAGCTCCGCACGATATTGGTTATTGGTCGGGTACTCGACAATCAGTCGTTCCAAAACGGTAAAGGAGGCCTCGATAGGCGAGGAAAAGAAAAACTGATTCAGTTCCGGCAAGTCATCCAACAGCAAGGCTTGTAAAAACCGGCATTCGGGGTCTTGGGGATTTTCCCGCAACAGAGCTTGCAGAACTTGTGCCCCTTTGCGCAAATTGGCCTGACGCTCCAACGGGGTCACCACCAAATTACCACGTTTGCTGCTTTTTTCACCAGCCAAAGCTGCAAAGCGATAAGAGCGCACAACTTCCAAACGGCTGTTGAAATCCTGACTATCGGCATATTGTTCAGCGACTTGCAACCACAGCTGCACAGCCTCGGCGTAGCGTTTTTGCCGACCGATGGCCAAAGCTAGCTGACCTTTGCAGAAAGCCGCCTCTGCAGATGGCTGTGGCAACAGCCGGGCGGCTTCCAAAAGCATATCCTCTGCCAGTGACAAATCCCCAGACTGCAAGGCGATCACACCAATGACCTTCCGGGCGACCGCAATTTTTTCGGGCGAAGCACTGCCTTGCCAAGAGACTTTCTCATAGTAAGGCAAAAGACTCTGCAGAAATTTCACTGCTGTGGTAGTAGGCGGCAAGGCTACTTCGAAGCTCTGGACTGGCAAAGACCGGTCAAAAATACGCTCCAGGGTCTGCTCGGCGATTTTGGCATTCTCCTCCGCCTCCTGCCGCAGCTGCGCTTCAACCTGCATTTGCCGAGCTACTTGCAGGTAGCCACAAAAGACCGCCATAAACAACAGGATGGTTAACAATACTGCCAGAGTACTTAGCGTTGCCACGGCTGGATTGCGTCGCCACCACAGATAGAATCTCCTGAACAAGGCAGTGCGGCGAGCCCGAATCGGCAGATGGCTTAAATAACGCTGCAAGTCGGCAGCCATCTCAGACATATTGGCATACCGCTCCGTAGGCGAAAAACTGATGCTCTTGTTGATGATGATCGCCAAATCAGAATTTCTGGTCGGCAATGCTGGGATTGGTTCTTCACAGATACGTTTGATCAACTGCCCTGGCGTACTGGCTTTGATGGCTGGATGACCGACAAACAACTCGTACAAGGTGAGCCCCAGGCCGTATTGGTCAGAATTAAACTTATCTTCGCCAGAAATCAAGCGTTCGGGTGCCATATAGCGTAGCGTACCAGCGTGGGTCCTGGATGCTGTAGAGACCAATTCGTCGTCAGACAAGATAGTCGCCAGGCCAAAATCACTGACGTGCAGTATGCCGTGTTGATCGAGCAATAAATTCCCCGGCTTGATATCGCGGTGAATCACATTGCGCTGATGCGCGTAGGCCAGCGCCTCGGCCGCTTGTAGGCCAATTTTAGCAATTGCCGTGTGCAATGGCAAATCCGGGAAATAGTCCTCCAGCTTGACTTTATGCAAGCCGTTACCTTGGATGAGCTCCATAACATAGAAGCAAAACCCCTGATCATATCCTGCACCAAAGACTTGCACGATATTAGTGTGGTGCAACTGGGCAATAATTCGGGCCTCATTCTCGAACTTCTTGCGTTGTTCTTCTTTATCGGCCCAAACTGGCGACAAGATCTTGATGGCCACCACACGATTCAAAGATTGTTGGATGGCTTTGAAAACCGTGCCCATACCACCTGAACCCAGGCGCTGCAAAATCTTGAATTCGCCCAAGCTCTCTGGATATACGATATTCGTCAGCGGTGGCAACGCGACTGTCTGGCCCAGCATCTCCATCGCCTGGATGGCCGGCAGCAATTCCAACAGCTCCTGCTCCCAATCCGGATATTGGCGGGCAAATACTTCTGGCGCAACGACTTTCCCCTCGCGACAGTTCTTTTGATACAAATCGAGCAGTTCATCAAGGTCTTTCATACGCGAAACTCGGAATTGGTACTTAGTTTTTCCTGGAAGCGCTTCAGGGCGCGGACATAGCGAATGCTGGCGGCCTTAGGGTCAATACCCAGCACACTAGCAGACTCTTGATTGCTCAAATTCTCGAAATGCCGCAAAGTCAGCACGTCACGATCAGTCTCTGGCATTTCCGCCAACGCCTGCCGCACCAATTCCTGGCGTTCGAGTTTCGCCAAGTGTGTACGCGGAGAAGTCACCGTGTCAGCCAATAGGTTCCAACGCTCTTGAACAGTTGAGTCATCCGTATTATGCTGATCAAAAGACACTTCTTTAAATACATCGCGCTTCTGGCAAGCTAGATATTTTCGCTCTAAATCGACCAAGGTCTGCAATAACAGCGAGCGGAAGCGGACAAAGACCGGCACCTCAGAGGCCGCCGTGAAATATTGCAGGCGTTTACTGGCCGCCAGATACAGCTCCTGCAACAAGTCATCCAGAGAGATGCGCCGCAACAGCATCGGCTGGATATGCAATCGCGCCACTTGTAGCAGTCTGGGACGATGTTCCTGAAAACGCTCTGCCAACCAATTTATATCTTCGAGATTGAAGTCGTTCATTTTCTACCTGCCAAAAGCTAGTGCTAATATCTATAAAACGCAGGTAGGAGAAAATTATTGTTCTAAGAGCATCTGGAGAAAATTGTTGCCGCACCTGCAGCCTGCCAACAAAGCAGGATTGTTAAAGCCACTTTTGCCCGCCACGGAGCAATGTTCTTGAAGTCAGTAGATCTCCACGGCATAACGTCGGTTGTACTGACAATATATTTTTGCCGGCTGAACTGACTGCTTACTGATAAAAAAAGCCTTTTTAGCGCTACTTAAAGCGGCAAAAAAGTTGTGAAGAACAGCAAGCAAAAACCACTGCGCTAAAAACGTTCTACGTCATATCTGATGCCGTAGCTGCCGCTCCCGCGGATAGTTCCCCAGAACGCGACGTTTAAATTTTTGCTGTCCACATCGCGATTGGGAATCAGCTGATGCGGCACCGTGGCCGCTCGGCCGTCGCAGAAGGCGAAATTAGCGGCCCCGGCGTGAGGGATACCCCAGCCTAGGCCGGAGGTGAAGTCGGCCCAAATTTGAGCCCGGTCGCCCTTACTGTCACCGAAGATACACGTTTTGGAGGGCATCGAAAAGCTGGTAACTTTGCCAAATTTCAGCCAATTCCCACTCGAATGGGCGGAGATAGTCGCGCTATAGCCATACGTATATCCAGTCATTCCAGCAGGAAAAACCTTGCTGGGGCAATGCATAAAGGGCGGATTCTTGTCTCGCAGCCCAATGGGATATTTGTTGTGCAAATACGGCGATAAATAGCCTTCGTTGGCCTCAGACCCCATCCAAAAACTCTCGACTCCGACCTTGGGCTGGATACTGGTTTCCCGATAAGGGAAAAAATAATCCTCATTATCCATAGTGTATAGCAGCGCGGCCTTGACTATCTGTCCTAGGTTAGATACGCATTTGATACTCTGGGCCTTCTGGCGGGCCTTGCTCAAAGCCGGCAGCAGCATCGAGGCTAGAACGGCAATAATGGCAATCACCACCAGTAACTCGATCAAAGTGAAAAACCTGTTTGTGGATCGCATAGTTTCTCCTTACCTGTGTGGCCTTAGCAGAGTTGAAAAAGGCTAAGAAATAATATATAACCCTTGCGAAACTTTGTCAACAAGTCGAAATGAATGAAAATTACGATTTAATGCTTGCCAATTGAAAAACTAAACGCACCACC
>CAZUCG010000222.1:0-5380 GCA_964619145.1 uncultured Lentisphaeraceae bacterium
TCTAAAAAATGACGCTGATCGTCTTGGTTTTTCGCTTGTATTTAATGCCCCAGAGGGGCATCAGGTGACAGCCCGGGGTGCAACCCCGGGAACACGGCACCCCCCATATTAAAATGCCCCGCCGGGGCATAATTCGATACCTCGAGCTAAAACCCAGTTTAGGCAACGAAAATCCCATCTTGGAGTTGACAAACAGCAAATAGGCATTAATTTCATCCTGTATCTTGATTCCTTTTTTGTGGACTTGGTACCTTTACAAAAAACAGGCTCAAGATGTATTTTGGGAGTATATGATTATATTCCACCACCTTTTGGGCATTATCTTTTTATCAACAGCATTATGTTTCATAGCACAGCTTATCGTGTTCCGTATGCAGACACCGACCAGATGGGCATAGTGTACCACGCCAACTACCTGGTCTATTTTGAACGTAGCCGTTCTGAAATGCTGCGCGATGTCGGTATGACTTATCGTGACCTGGAACAGAGTGGACTTTTTTTGGCAGTCACCCGCGCAGTCTGCAATTATCATCGCGGGGCGTGTTACGACGACTTGCTGGAAATCCGCTCAACGGTCAGTGAGGTCCGTAAAGCCAGCCTCAGCATCAGCAGCGAAATCTACCGCGGTGAGGAACGCCTAACTGATGGCTGTATCACCTTAGCGGCTATCAGCGCGCAACGCAAGCCTCGCCGTTTGCCGGAATCGTTCTTGGCTGCCATCCAGCCATATAATCAATCCGCGAGGCAGCTGTAATTCTGGAAAACACTCAGTATACTTGCTCGGAAGCGTAAAGGAATGACTATGCCAGTACAAATCAGCATCAACGCCGGCCCACACCAACGCAAGGACTGTCCGCTATGCTGTCCGTCACCGCAACCACTCGACCCGAAACGCCATTATGCCTTGCAAGATGGCAAAGGTCGGCGGCTGCCGGTGCAAGTCTTGCACCCTGGCACTGCAGCTGAAAAGCTATTCTTTGTCCTCCCCACCCTACCTGCTCATCAGAGCAAGACCTACAGCTTGGTGCAAAGCATCCGCCCTCGCCGAGCCCTTGAATTACTGGCGAACACCGATACGATTGATGTCCTGAGCCAGGGGGAATTATTCACTAGGCTGCATTTGGGCAGCCACTGGGTGCGACCGTTCCTGTATCCGCTGATCGGCCCTACCGGTAGCAGCCTCACCCGGGCCTACCCGATTGAGGCAGGCCCGGAAGGCGAAAGCACCGACCATCCGCATCAGAAGAGCTTCTGGACGGCTTGGGGCGACCTCAACGGCTGCAACAATTGGAGCGACTCCGAGCGCGGGCACGGCAGTATCTGCTGCCGGAGCTGGGAAATCAGCGAAAAAGGGCCGCTGTTGGGCAAAGTCCGTTTGCAGCTGGATTGGCTGTCCGAGAAAGGCGAAAACCAACTCGCGGAATGTCGCGAGCTGACCTTCTATCAATTGCCCGGCCACAACAGCCTGCTGGATTTGCGAGTCACTTTCCAAGCCAAATATGGTGACGTCACTTTTGCAGACACAAAAGAAGGCGGGATTTGTTCAATCCGCGTCGCTTCCGCCTTGGAAGGCGCCCGCGGCGGCAACATCGTCAATGCCTATGGCGGCATCGGCGAGGAAGAGACCTGGGGCAAACGCGCTCCTTGGTGCGATTACTCTGGCAAACTGCCTGACGGCGAGGCCGGCATCTGCATTATGGACACCCCGAACAACTACTGCTATCCCACCTACTGGCACGTCCGTGACTATGGCTTGATGACCGCCAACCCCTTCGGGCTGTCGCATTTCTACAACGACAAAAGCAAGAATGGCAGTATGACCTTGCCCAAGGGGCAGAACAGCACTTTCCAATACCGGATATTCTGTCACCGCGGGGACGTCCGCGGGGGCGCGGTCGCCGAGCGCTACTTGGACTATATCAATCCCCCTAAAGTGACAGCTCAAGCTTAATCTACTAGCCTTAACTGCAACCCGACTTTAACTTCAACAACGACTGATTGTCATAGCATAAACTCTTTAGCAAGAAAGGTAACTAATGTTGAAAAACGGAACGATTCAGTGGCGCACCCCTGGCAAAGAAAAGACTCTCTCTTTAGCCATTGCCGGCGATGTCTGTCCGCGCAATGAGGCCGAGCAATACATCCGCGATGGCCACGCGAAAGACATCCTAGCCGACATCCTGCCGTATTTAGACCGCGCTGATCTGCGCCTCGTGCAATGGGAGACGCCGCTTTGTGAAAAAGAAGCCCCGATCTCGAAATGCGGCCCGAATTTGCGGGTTCATCCAGAGTGCGTGGATTTTCTCAAGGCCGGTCATTTTGAGATCGCTTTATTGGCCAACAACCACACTGGTGACCAGGATGCGCAAGGCACTCTCTCCACTCTGTCGGTATTAGACGCCAACCACATCCGTACTGTCGGCGCCGGCAAGGACCTCGCCTCCGCCCGACGGCCGTTGCGTCTAGAGAAAAACGGCTTAAAATTAAGCATAATCAATGTCGCTGAAGGTGAATTCGGCCTGGCTCGCAAGGATTATCCCGGTGCCAATCCCCTTGACACCCTCGATACTCTTGCTGATATCAGGCAGGAGAAAGCCAGCAACGACCTGGTTCTGGTAGTCATCCACGGCGGCAATGAGTACAATCCCATCCCCAGTCCGCGGATGAAACAGACCTACCGCGCGTTCGCTGACGCTGGAGCCTCAGCGATAGTCAACATCCATCCCCATTGCCCGCAGGGAATGGAAATCTATCACGACGTGCCAATCATCTATTCACCTGGAAATTTCTTCTTCCCCTGGCGCGAAGACGGGAACTATGACGCTAGTAAATTTTGGTTCTCCGGCTACTTGCCCCGCATCAGCTTCGATCAACAAGGCGCTTATGCCCTGGAAATCACCCCGTACTACTTCAGCGATCTGCCAGCCTGGAAAATCCATCCTCTGAAGGGCAAACAACGGCAGTGGTTCCTTGACTACCTCGACAAGATCACCACTATTTTCCACCAAGAAGGCGAGCATTTCTATGATCTCTGGTGTGCCTACCGCTACCAGACCCCGCTCTGGTGGTTAAAGAACTTCCCGAAGGATGAACTGGTCGAGCGCTATATGGAGCCGGAAATCGTGCATCGCACGCCGCCGGTCCGCCATATGATGACTTGTCAATCGCACGCTCATCTGACAGCCAATATCCTGCTGCTGATCGAGCAATTCAAACTGCAAGAATTGCGCCAGGAGACCCATCGCATTGAAGAACTGCAGGTCGCTCGTTATGCCGAACAACCTGAATAACCAGCGCGGACATAACGACTCAGACCTAATTCTCAGGAGAAAACAATATGATTAATACCTTCGGACATCATCTTAACGAATATTATCTCAGGAAATTTCGCGCGAATGCGGAAAAACGCCGGGTCCGCCTAGAAAGCATCAAAAACCCCGAGGACTTCAAGCGCTATCAGGCAGAAATTCGGGCTAAAGTCAAACAGGCTTTCCAATTGCCGACGGAAAAAACGCCGCTGCTGCCTGTGGTCAGCAAGACTCTGCGCGGTGATGGTTTCCGGGTGGAGAATGTCATCTATTACAGCCGCCCCCAATTACCTGTCACCGCCAACTTGTACATCCCTGATAACGCCAAAAATGCCCCGTCAGTGCTGTTCCTGTGTGGACATTCGACTAACGGCAAAGCCGCTGACACCTACCAGATTGCCATCCTCAATCTAGTGCGTGAAGGCTATGTCGTGCTCTGCCCCGACCCCTCCGGCCAAGGCGAGCGCAGTATGTTTATCAACGCGCCCAACGCCGACATCACCGGTGTGCTCTACGCCACCACCTGCGAGCACAATATGATTGCCAAGCAGATGCTACTGGTAGGCGAGTACTACACCTCCTGGTGCGTCTGGGATGCCGTCCGCAGCCTCGACTACCTCCTGAGCCGTCCAGAAATCAACCCGGCCCAAGTCTGTGTCACCGGCAATTCCGGCGGCGGCAATATGAGCGCCTTCCTGACTGCGGTGGACGACCGGCTGTTCGCGGCCGCGCCGAGTTGCTACATCTCCACCTGGGTGCATCACTTGGAAAATGAGGAACCCTGCGATGCCGAGCAAGAGCCACAGTTCTTTGTCGGCCTCGGCTGTGAGATGGGCGACCTGCTGCTGGCAAACGCGCCGCGGCCAATTCTTGTCCTGGGGCAAAAGAATGACTTCTTTGACGAACGCGGTGCCCGCGAGACGGCAGCAGAAGCCAAGCGCATCTACGAGATTCTCGGCGAGCCAGAGAAAGCCGAGGTGTTTATTGGCCCGCGTGACCACGGCTACCACCGTGAGAACCGCGAAGCGATGCTGCAATTCTTCAACAAGATGCTGGGCCTGCCGCCGCCGGCTCCAGAGCCCGATGAGGTCAAAGTCTTTAGCGACGAGGAATTACAGTGCACCCCCCGCGGACAAGTGCACTACTTGGAAGGAACACGCGAATTCATCTCGTTTACTCAGGAACTGGCAGATAAATTTAAGCGCGAGCGGCCAAAATTACCTTTGCCGGCTTTGCGGCAAAAGTTATCCGAGTTGCTCAAGATTGGTGAAGTACCAGTTCCGCATTACCGAGTTTTGCGGCCGTACATCGCCGGCAATGTCGGCTATCAGCTCTGCTCACGCTATGCCTTGGAGACCGAGCCGGAGATGCTGGCAATCTTGAAGCACCTCGGCCCCAACCGAAAATACATCTTCCATTTCCCGGAAGACCTGCAGCACGTGACGCTGTATATCCCGCACCAGGACTCATTGGACGAGATGCTGCGGATCAATGAATTCAACCAAGGCGATGGCTGGTTCGGACTCGATATCCGCGGCCTCGGCGATATGATGTCGCTGGCCTGCAATCCCAATAGCGGTCACTCTGCCAAATACGGCCGGAAGATCAGCTGCGACCCACTCTACGCCTTCCCCGATATGCTGGGCCGCGACTTCTTCGCCTATTACTGCGATGACTATCATTACTCGGCCTGCGGGCTGATGCTCGGCGAACTCTACTTAGGTGGACGAGTCCGCGACGTCTTGTCGGCGTTTAAGCTCTTGCAGTCATTCGGCATCAAGAAGATAGACTTGGTCGCCCGCGGACAAGGCAGCGTGCCGGCGGTGATGGCGGCATTGATTTCCGGCGCGGCCTCCAAAGTCACGCTGATTGATGCACCGCCGTCATTTGACGCGATGGTCCGCAAGCAGATCATCCCGTATCCGCAATCGATGATGCCGACTGGGATTCTGCAATTCACCGACTTGCCGGAGATCTACCAGCATCTCCAGGTAGAAACCAGGCAAGTGTACTTCCCCTAACCTAGAGGTGACAAGATGCGTATCTTGATTATGACCGACATCGAGGGCGTG
>CAZUCG010000223.1:0-5373 GCA_964619145.1 uncultured Lentisphaeraceae bacterium
ATTGTTCTTGGGTGTTGTCAGGGAAGCCCTCCCAGGATGGCAGTCGGCAGTCGCACTGGGCGAGTTGAAAATAAGACCATTCCCAGAGAGATTGCCAATTCGCAGGCTCCAGGGCAGGCATAGCAGCGCCGGCAGCCATTTGCAGTAATAACTGACATTGGGCGCGTTCCCGCGGCGCCAGCGGTCGGTCGTTCAACCAGCCGCCCTCGTCTAAATATACCAAAGCGACACCAGTTAGGACGCCCTCGCGTGCTTGCCGTCGCTCAGCCAGACGCTGCAGCGCTACTAGCAAGGCCGTGAAGAAGCGCGGAATTTCCTGTGCCGGCAAGATATTGTCCAGGCCGAATTTGGCTATCCAGCAGGACGCCTGATAGTTCGGATAAGATTGCGCGACTTGGCCGAAATCGCTGCAAATCTCGGCATTTTCGCAATAGCATAAATCGCCGGAGCTGCGTCGGTATTGTACTTGCAATAACCGGAATAAATCGAAATACTGGAATTTGCCGCGCGCGCCGTATTGACCGCGAATAAAGAACGACATTTGCCCGTGTTGTGGAGAAACCCCCGTTACAATCAGGCTTTGCCCCAAGTACACAGTCTTGCGCAAGACCAGGAACTGCGTCTCACCGCGTGTGTTGCTGAGATTAGTCTCGCTCATTCCGGCTTGCCTCCAGGGCAGAAGTCCTCCCCAGGAGCGCGGGCAGTGCATCTTGCTCGGTACAGAGTCGGCTCAGCAGTGCCAGACAGGACTGCAAGTCGGCCGTATCGATAGTCTCTTTGGCAGAGTGATTCCCATCTGAGGGGATAAGCAGCGGCAAAACCAGAGCTGGATTGCCGGCCTGTGGGAAAGCTCGGGCATCTGTGCCG
The DNA here is from genome assembly GCA_964619145.1 of uncultured Lentisphaeraceae bacterium. Lineage (GTDB taxonomy): Bacteria > Verrucomicrobiota > Lentisphaeria > Oligosphaerales > Oligosphaeraceae > JAAZIZ01. Next base: position 868 of record CAZUCG010000223.1, read on the forward strand.
CTGTAGTTATAGACTTCCACCTGCAGAGGGATATCCCAGCGGTCGCACAATACGGTTAGAGCCTGCTGCACTTCCGGGCAGATAAGTACCGAGCGGTCACTTAAAGTCAAGACTGGTCCGCCGCCTAGGCTGATGCCTTGTTCGACGCTACTGTAAGTGGCGTCCAGGCAAATCACCAAGTCGGCCGTTATGGCCCGGGCTAAGACGCTGGCACCAAAACCGGTGAATTCTTCTCCACCGGTGACCGCCAGGACGATATTCACTGGCAGGCTTGGCGGCAATACTTCTGCCAGCTGAGCTAGCAGGAAACAACCGACCCGGTTGTCGAGAAAGGGGGCCCGCAAGCGCCCGTCAGAAGAACACCGCCAAGATGGCACGAAGGCCAGGCGGTCACCGCGTTGCAGGCCCGGTGCGGGTTGGAAAGAGAGGGTAGAGTTGTCCGGCGCACTGTCTGCGGACGAGAGGAGTAAGGGGATTTTACCGGCAGCGGTCTTGGCAATGACTCGCGGCGGTGATTTTTTGCAGCTCGGTGAGCCTAATGGAATGGCAGTGCCCTGATTGGCATTGAGGGCGCTGACGATGTACCCAGGCGAGTCCGCGTGGGCGCACAGCAAGATGGTCGGCGCCCGATTGACCAAGGATGGCCGTTCAGCCAATAGGGCGTAGCGGCCTAATGGGCGCGCATACCAGCCCAATGATCGCCATTGCCCGGCCAGCGCAGTAAATACCTCACTCTCGTCGCCGGGAGTGGAATGACAATAGACGAGTTTTTTTAGAAAAGTGAGCTTCATCGCGCTGTCTTAAAAGAAAAATTCTTGCAACAGGCTCAATGCTATGAGTGTTGCTCCGCCGGTGAAAATCAGCAGTAGCCTACTACGGCTGCGGTGAGCTGCAAACGACCGCCGCCGTCCCAAAGCCGGGCCGCGTTGCTGGCTGTTCATTTGACTCAGCCACTTGCCTAGCTGATGGCTGAGTTGTTCCTGATTAGCAGAAATGACAGGTGGTTGGATGCTAGTTTGAGCCATATTCAGGACAAGTTAAAATCGGCAAAAGAGCCTGTTGGGTTTATTGAATAATACCGCTGCCGCTCAGGAAGATGCCCTTGAGGTTCATCTTCAAGCCCTGTGGGTTGTCGGATAACGACAGCGCGGTCTCTTCCGAAATCGCACCCTCATTGACCAGCTTCAACAGACACGTATTGAAGCTCATCATATAGTCTTCCGCGCCATTTTCAATGGCTTGGGCAAGTTTATCAAGGTGGTCATCGAAAATTAGTTTGCGGACAATCGGGGTGTTGATCAAAATTTCCGTGACTGGCACCACTCCCTTGCCGATGGCCCGTGGTGCCAGACGTTGACAGATAATGGCCTGCAAGATGCTGGCCAGAGTTTTCCGCACCGTGTCGCGCTCTTCCTTCGGGAACATATCGAGAATCCTGGTGATACCCTGTGGGGCGTCTTTGGTGTGTAAGGTCGTAATAACCAAGTGCCCAGTCTCAGCCGCCGCCATCGCAGTCTCAAAAGTCTTGCGATTGCGCATTTCGCCAATCACTATGATGTCCGGGTCTTGACGCAAGGAGTGCACCAAAGCAGAATCAAAAGACTCAGTGTCCAAGCCGACTTCGCGTTGCTCAAAAAAAGATTTTTTGTCAGTAAAAGTGTATTCAATCGGGTCTTCGATGGTGATGATGTGCCGCTTCAGCGTCGAATTAATGTGATCCAGCATCGCCGCCATAGTCGTGGATTTACCGCTGCCTGTCGTACCGGCAATGAAGATCACGCCAGAGCGGGCTTCAGCTATCTTCTTTAATACAAGTGGTAAGTTGACTTCCTCAACCGTCGGAGCTTTGCTCTTTACATAACGCAAAGCCAAACCACGACGACCGCGCTGCTTGTGCAAGTTTACCCGGAAACGACCAACATCCTCTTCCTCCCAAGCAAAATCTAAGTCCCCGGTCGTTAAAAATCTGTCGATGTGACCCGGCGGGACAATCTGTTCCAGGCATTGATCAAAAAATGCCGCGTCAGCGATAAAGTCCACTTCCACCAGCTTGCCATCAATCCGTAATTGAACAGTCTTGTCTTCACGGATGTGTAAATCAGAAGCGCGGTTCTCTACCGCAGTCAATAACAAATCGTGCAATATTGATTCAGTTCGCTTTTCCATTGAGAATATACTCCTATTATCAGCAAATATTAGCAGCTAAAATAACTCCTGAAATGTAGACCTTTTTTGCTGAAATACAAGTCAAATTAAACGCTAAGGTTTGCTTTCCTGAAAAATTCACTAATCTGACGCCAAGACAATAAAATATAGCCCGAAAAAAATAAAATCAATCTGAGGGGAAAATTTTCTCTGCAAGCGCTTGCAAAGGTAAAACGCCGACTTATATTATTTTTTATTATGTCAGAACGGCGCATAACATTATCGACGATAGCGTCTTTAGCTGGTGTGAATGCGAGCACTGTTTCTCGTGCGTTAAACCCTCGCACTGCTGGTATGGTTGAGGGCAGTTTACGTGCTCGGATACTGTCCTTAAGTGATGGGCTTGGGTATCGTCCTGGTTTATTGGGTAAAAGTTTTGCCACTGGCAAGACTTTCAAGGTTGGTTTTATCACTGGGAGCACGCAAAATGACCTAAGCAGTCCGCTGTTGGCGCAACTGCTGGGCAGTTTGGCTTTGCATTTGCAGTCGTACAATTATTCGTTGACGATCCTGCCTTACTCCAGTGGGCAAAAAGGTGATTCGCTGCGTCAGTTGCTGATGTCTGATGTGGCCGATGGTTATATTCTGGGTGTGTCGATGCTCGATGCTCAGACTCGGGATATATTGCTGAATAGCGGCCGACTGCTGGTGACCTTGGATTTGCATCAGTGGCGCGAACAAGATGATTTCTCCGGCTTGATTCTCGATGACTTACTGGCCTACCAGCAGATTTGGCGTGCATTGCCGGAATCTTGGTACCGCCAAGTGATGTTTGTGGGCGAGCCGGGCACCAACACCGATTACAAACTCGCAAAGATGCGCCAGGCGGCCCAATCCTGTAGGGTTGACAAAAGCGAGATAGCAGTGCGCTTACTGCCACAATTAAGTCTCCATTTTACTCTCAACCGCCAGCACGCATTCGCCTATGCCGAGGAGCATTGGCGAGAATTGGCACACTACAAACTCTTGTGGTGTGCGTCGGATTTGACGGCCTTGGGCTTGGCCGATGCGCTATCACGTCGCGGATTACGGATTGGTACCGATATCTGTTTAGTAGGCCAGGACAATATCGAGAGCCTGTACGGCGCCTTGTATCAGCCGCTACTGACCACTGTCGATCCACAGATGGCGGAAGCAGGGTTGCAAACAGCTGAGTTGCTGCTGCGACAACTGACCCAAACAAAGCAAAATAAGATTCCCACGAAGATAAAACTGCCTTCAAAACTGATCTTTCGGACAAGTTTCCCACTAAATTGATCTATCATAACACGTCAGGAGGAAGACTATGTTAAAAAAGCAATTTTCTTTTACGCTTATCGAGCTGCTGGTGGTGATTGCTATTATCGCGGTACTGGCTTCGATGCTGTTGCCGGCTTTGGGCAAGGCTCGGGAGAAAGCTAATCTCGTTACCTGCGCGGGGAATTTGCGCCAGATTGGCGTGGCTTTTATGATGTACTTGGACGATAATGAACAATATTACCCGACTGACATATTGCAGGAAGGCATTTACAATTGGGGTTTCACCGGCCAGCTGGCGCCTTATCTGGGTTTGAAGCCGGCTCGCATCGCCAAACCCGGCCCCAAGACCGTGTTCCGCTGCCCGCAGGACAATGTGGAAAGAGTCGATCTTCCGTCTTGCAGTTATGCCTTGACCTCAGGCGGGACTGGTTGGACAAATGGCTTTATTTGCCACGCCACCACCAGTGCCAGTTCCGCAATTGTGGACTACCGCCGGGTTGATCGTCTGAAATCACCTAGCACTTACCCGGCTATGACCGAATATTGGTATAAATATAATCAGTTGTTTAAGGGTGGTGCCAATAAACTCTGCCGCGGTTCCTTGCCCACTACTGGAATTAGGGAAGGTCACGCTGGCTCGGGGGTCAATATGCTGTGGTGCGATGGGCACGTCACCTTCGTAAGTAATATCCTTTCTTTAAGAAATGGCCCTGTCCTCGATAATAGCGGTTGGATATATAAGACCAATTAGCCGGTGACTGAGTGTTAGCGGTAGAATTCTCCCAAGCCAAGCCTTCCAAACAATTAAATATCCCCCCATCAGGCGAAGCGTACACTATGTTCAAGAGATATTTATTGCTGCTGTTTTTGCTGTTGTTGGCAATTAGTTATGGCGAAGAGATTGAGGTCAATGGCGGTTTTGAGCGGGTGGTGGCCAGCAAGACCGGGCAAGTATTGCCGGAAGGCTGGCTGATCAACCAGCCTTGTTGCAAGGATTGCACAGTATTGATCAGTAAAAATCCGGCCGAAGTGCGCAGCGGCAATTTCTCTTTATGGCTGGAG
>CAZUCG010000224.1:0-5365 GCA_964619145.1 uncultured Lentisphaeraceae bacterium
GAAAATATCCGCTTCTTCTTTTGCTTCCTATATTCTTCCTCCTTTTTTAGCCTCGCTTTTTTTTCGCGGTCTACGCGGGCAGAGTGAAAACCTTTAGCAAGCGTAGTCATTATGCGAAACAATGACTGCCTCCGTGTTCTTGCGAAAACAGCCCTTGGTTTGCGGCGGGGAGCTACAATCTATCCCGTAAACATACCGCCCTATTTCGGCTTTTCGGCAGCCCGGAGGGCTGCACATTCATAACCCCCGGTGACCGCAGCCCGAAGGGCAAGGGAACCGGGGGTAAGCGGCTCCCCCAAAGTCAGCGCCCGGAGGGCGCCACAAGCCAAACGAAATCATTTCAAAATTGCCTGTTGTTCTCGGGATCATCGGATGAATGAAATCAACTTCTTCTGTAGTGGCGCCCACCGGGTGCTCAGTCTCCAGCCCGGGTTACGTCGCACTCCGTGCTCCTCATCCGGGGTTATATTTGTGTGGCCCTTCGGGCCGGGGCCGGCCGCATAGCGCAAAAAAGTGTTAGCAGTACTTGCAGTAAGCGCAGCAAAAACGAAAACAGTGCCAAAGCAATTTCACAGAGGTTCAGTTCTCTGAGGTTATTCCCTTGCGCTTGGTTGCGGGTCAATGGTCGGTTGGGGTACTCTCGCAAAATAAATGGTCAAAACAAATCAAAAAAAGATATTTTCTCAAGGTGAGGCAGGTATTTTTCTGCAAGTTCTTCAAGTTGTCCCGATTGGAGAGACATCCATTCGCCATCCATATCACTCATATAGCACATCCGCTGTACGGTAAATGTCCGTGTTGAGGGATTGGTCAAGGTAAACAAAAAAGCCGGTTCATATATTCCTGGCGGCAATTCACGTTTGCCTGCCAAACTATTACTATTTGCTTGCCGCCCGTTCTGTTGTTGCAGTAGTATATGGTCAAGCAAAAAATCAAATGGCAGAGCAAATGTTGACAGATATTTTTTTGTTGCGGAATGAACGACCAAGCTGTTCTTTTTGAGCTCAACGCTGATATGTGCCTGCTCTGAGAGCTTCTTAGCCCACGATTTCAGCAAGCGGAATTCTGCTGGGAGGATGGCGCTCTTCAACTTCTTACGGCAGGAAACTCTGCCGTTAGGGGACTCGACGATTTCCAGACCGCGGGGAATCTTCTCCAGCGCATCGTCAGGGCAATTTTTTGTCGCCACGACTTGCGTTCCTTTGCCGCGGCCGCTTGCACATTTCCGGAAATAATAGATATCTTTATAGCGGTTGATATATGTTACGTAACTCGGCATCATAAAGTCCTGTCATTTTCTGGTGTTTATTGATAATGACCTGTTTGCTGCGATGAGGCATTATTATGGGCTGATGCTTAATCTGCTATTTTTTCAAGCGAGATATCGTCGATATTGGCGAAGCCGTCTTGTTTTTGCTCGTCGAGATACAGATAAAAGAAAATTGAGCCGACAGCAACTTTTTCAGTGCGAAAAGTCAACTCAAAGGTACGCCAGTCGTCTTTACCGGCGTCTTGGAAAGTGATTTTCGGTTCGATCAGGGTACTTGATTTTCGGCCGTTATTCATCAGCACGCCCTCGCCGGTTGCTGTCCGGAGGTTAAAAGACAGCCACATCGGACTTTCGCCTGGATGGAAAAATTGCCAGCGGCCGAAACAGCTGTCCCGCATCGCGGCATCGAGTGAATAAGCTCCTCGCAGGCGCCATTTTCCTGGTGTCAGGCGCGTCTGAACGCTTTCGGCTGCGGCTATGCGCCCCAATGCCCAGCGACTGCTGACCTGCACTCGTAAGGATGGCGGAGATTGCAAAAATTTCTCTTGATCCAATGCTCCATAGAGTCGCGAATAGTATCGCCAGGGACTGATCAGATGCTGGAATTTTATCCATTGTTGACTCAGCAAGGCGAAGTCCTTGTCGTTGCTCAATGGCCATTCTTTGACGACTTCATCGAAGCCCATTTGGCGCAAAGCGGGCAAATGCCAATAGGTGAACCACTCTGATGAATGGCTGAAGTCGCCATTGAGCAGCGTGGGTGCTGCTGCTTGCAGGACGAGTTCTTTTGCATTAGCCAGGAGTTCTTGTTCATTGGCCTGGACGCCGCTGCTGCTTAAGGCCGCCAGTCGAAAGACATCCATAATATTGGCTTTTGCGCTGCCGCGGCAGTAATCGGCATAACAGGCCTGTTGTGCCAAGGACAGATATTTCGGGTCTTTTTCGAGGTCGGAGTAGAATTTCATCAGCGGGTAGAAGAGCGAGCCGCGATGTCGCGAGTGGTAGCCGAGCTGGATGGGCCAGGCCTCCTCGGGTGATAGTCCCGGCCAACATTCCTGCAAATCAAGGAAGAAAAATTGCGGATTAAGTGATGCTTGCATCTCGCGGCGGAAGGCTTCCAGGAGGTGTTCCGCGCCTGTGAGCTGGTACATCTGCATAAACGCGCAGGCACCGTACCAGACTTGGTATGGGTCCAAGCGTTTATTCCAAGGGAAGATGGTGTCATCATAATGCTGGTCGTTTAGGTTTTGCTTTTCGGCGTAGTCCATCTGCTGAAAGAAACGCTCTTTGAGACGTTCATCTCCCAAGGCTGCATACAGGTCGCAGAGGCCGAGTAGATAACGAGAGAGCGAGCGGGAGCCGTAAAGCTCTTTGTTTTCTAGTGTAATGCTGAGAAATGCCGCGGCTACTTGTGCGGCGACCTCACGACTGCGGGGTGCGCCAGTGAGCAAATAATGCAGCAGCAGCCCTTGTGGCCAGGAGTGTGAGGTCGAATGCGAGCCGGCAGTATGGTTCGGGCTATGGGTATTGCAGAAACCGCCGCTGATATCTACTTCACGGTAATGGATCGCGCGGTCGAAGGCAATTCGTAATTCCGGGAGATCATTGAAGACCACGGCCTGCAGAATTGCCGAGAAATCGAGGAATGATTCTAGGTTTCCCCAGCCGCCATCGCCGGGTAGATCGCCATAATTGAAGGCACCGGTCAGGTGTTTATCTATTGCGTACTGCCAGCTATACTGTCCGTGCTCATTGATCCCCAGCAGACGTTCACGAAGATACGGGAAATTACCATTGTCTAAGGTGCCGATGGGAATCACAAAAAAATCTGTGCTGGCGAAATTCGCGGGTTTGGCCAAGGCGATAGCTTTCAGGCCGTGCCGGGGTATCTCTGGTGCCAGATTTTGCGGCGAGTAGTAAAATTCGCGGTGCAGGGTCATTTTCTGGGAGAGGATAAGTGGCTGCGCCTGCTGTGGCCAGAGTGCGGCGACGAAAGTGCCATCAGTCTCGCACGACAAATAGGTCGGATGCCGTTCAGTGGGCTGGGGCGTCAACAGCACTCCAGCTCCGCTGACTTGGGCAACTGGCGCATAGGGCAGGGCATACTTAAGAGTGTCAGGCGACCAGTGTTGAAAATATTCTTGCCGGGTAGGGGTAGTTTTGCCTTGAATGCGCAGCGATGCATCCTGGAAGACTAGGATTTGGTTCTGGTTAGGGTTCTCGATGGTTACTTCCAACCTGACGCCGGTGCTGCCACGGTAGAAGTGCAGCCGGCAAGAATAACGAGCGAGGCTCTGTTTGTCTTTGTTAACCAAGATCCCGCGTTTGTTCAAGACGGCATAGAGCGGGCCATTTTCCTCAATTTTCAGGGTTTCCTCTGAGGACAGTGCCGAGGTAAAGATATCGCCGGCCAAGTCGCGCAGTTGTATTTCTGCGCCTGGCCAGAGGGTGGTTTTTGTGGGCAGGAAAAGATCTCCGCACTGTAGGCCGGCCGCGGTCTGCTGCAGCAATTGTCCACTGAGTTCTGGGCCGGCTTCGGCCCAGAAGGTATTGCTGCCTGCTTGCAAGGGCAATTCGCAGTGCACTAGTGCCGCCCGGACACTGCCGCTGCGCGGCCAAGCCGCCAGCAATTTCACTTGGGCTGGGTAATGATTACCGTTGGCATCCGAGATTTGTACACCGCCATTGCCGTGCCACTTGTTTTCGGCGATTGGCAATACCACGCTGACTGGTACGGCTGTGGCCATACTACTGTGCTCGACAGTAAATTCTTGTTTGACGAGTAAGCTGTCATTGGTTTGCGAGAATTGCCAGCAGCCCTCAAGCTGGGGCAGGTTTTTCAGCTCAACCAATGCTTGCTCGGCAGGTAGAAGCGCAGGAGCATAATCACTGAAGTCGGTGCATTTGCGGTGTTCATATTGCCCGGCATCTACCCAGACCTTCCCAGTTGTCAATGGAGTCAGGCGAAAAAACAGAGGTGTTGAAGTACCAGTACGCAGCTGGTTGTTTTTTTCTAAGGGCAGGACTAAGCGTTGCCACTGTGCGTCTGCCGTGGCCTCGAGTTTCCCTAAAAGGATATGGTTGAAACTCTTATACCCGAAAGCTTCCAAGGTCACTTTTCGTCTTTCGCCTTCGGCTTTGACATAGATGGAAAAGATGCCTTGAGTTGGTGAAGCTTCCACTGACAAAATCAGTGCTTCGGCACCATCGCCACAGAGCGAATATTGACCGTGAAAAGCGGTTGTCTGGTCACGTTTCCAGGTGCTGTTGACTAAATACGGCTGGTCCCGCATTCGGTTCCAGGCCGGCCTGCCGCCTTGTTCGAAGCTGCCGTCAGGCAGATGATTTACAGCCAACAACGGGAGTGCGGTGCATAACAGACAACCCAGCAATTTTAACATAATGTTATATCCTTGACAATTTTCCCGCCTGATTTCTAGACGGAAGTACCGCTGCAACGAGGCGCCCGAGCGCGGACTATTTGGAGAATGCAGCAGTTGCAGCCGACATAATTAGTATCGGCGCGGGGAGGCACAATCTGCTCCAGTTATCTTTCTATCGAATAGGAGCAGTGGTGGTTGGCGAATAGCTATCCCAGTAGGTGGGGTTCCAAAAGACAGAAGTCCAGGCAGAGAGGTGGTAGCCGGACTCTCCTGAGAGAGCAACAGGTATGGCTCTAAGGCTACTCACGTGGCTGTCGCAGAATAACACGTTCTGTTTGCCATTATGCCAATAAAAGAACGGCTGTCCGGATAAGTCGCCGTTGAATGTCGCCGAATAATGTCCTTCAGTGCCCAGGCAAGTGCGGTCGGGAGTCTGCCAAGTGGAGACATAACGGAACCGACCGATGCTGGTCGTGTTGTCATAAGCATTGCCATTTATCAGTCGTCCATTGATCGCCATAGTCCCGAGGGTGTAGCCGGAGTGCACGGAAGGACAGCGGACGCGGGAATTACCGCGGCCGATCTGGGTGTTTTCAGGCACAGCGGTGGTGGTGACCAGAAGTTCATTGATATAGGAGGCCAGTTGCTGATAGGGCGCATAGCGGGACATAAATTCTCCGACAGTGGTGCTGCCGTTTTTGGTCTTGGCGGG
>CAZUCG010000225.1:0-2881 GCA_964619145.1 uncultured Lentisphaeraceae bacterium
TGGTTAAAGAGAATTGGGAGCAGGGTAGCCGATAGTCAGATTATCAGGCCAGCACTATTAGCGGTCGGTGACGGTAAATTATTTCATCGCCGGGGCGAGATAGCTCAGATTATACCTGGGCCAGGATTTTCAGCAGCCACTGCATATTCTTTACTGCCATAGCACCCGACACTTCGGTTTTGCCTAGACAGAAAGAGCGTATTACTTGTCGTAGCATATCCGGCCGAGTAATAACGCCCAGCGGGGTGCTGATTTCTAATTGAAAAATGCCGTCTGGGTCAGGTTTCCCGGCGATAGCAAAGACGTTGCCGTCGAAAGTCAATTGACGGACATTGAATGGCTCCTCATCAGCGTGTAAGGTCTGAATTTGGCAATTTATCTCGCTTTTCTCACGCTGCCGGCGCACGACGAATTCCGCGTTCGCCTGCTGCCCAGCGAAGTCTGTTTTCAGGGTCTGCCAGTCAATTTCGCCATCGGAAGCAGCGATCTGCAGGGCGGCCAGCAGGTGCGGGGCCAAGTCAATCCAAGTCTGCTGGGCGCCGCGAGCGCGGTTTCGTCCTGGAGAGACTAGCTGCCCTAAGTAGGTAGTGATGCCACTTGCTGGCGGCGGGCAGGTCGCCAAGCAGAACTTGGCAGCGACTGCGTACTGTGTGCAGACGCCTAATAGGCATTGTTTTTCTCGAGCCAGCTCAACCAGCTGCTGAGCCTGAGTCAGTAGTAGTTCGCTTGTCAGCGCTTGGTCATAGACGAATGGCTTTTCGCAAAGCACGTGGCAGCCGGCTGACAGTGCCGTCTGACAGGCGGTGAAGTGCAGCTCAGGCGGCAGGCAGACATCGACGATGTCCGGCTTTTCCTGGGTTAGCAATTCTACCAAGTCAGTATAGCTGTTGCCACGGAATTGCCCATTCAGTAGTTTCGCTTGAGTGGCGGCATTGCTTTCCTGGCTGCTGCCCAGAAAAGCGCAGACTTCGGCGCCTTCGAGTTGCCACCAAGAGCTATGATGACGGCCAATGCCACTGGCACCGAGGACGGCCACCCGCGGATGGCGCGGCATATTCTTACCGTTAGGCAAGGGTAGCTGAGATAGACGGCACACTTTGAGCTCCTGCATTATTTTTGCACTCAACGGTGAACGCCGGAAGCCTAGCAGCCGGGTCCCGTTGTAGCCAAATATACGTGCGATATCCGCGCTTGTCAAGCATTGAAAGACTGGGCAGGAGAAATCAGCGAGTGTTTGCCGGCGGCTGGCTAAAGAAATATCTTCGGTGATCAGCACAAACGCCAGCTGGTTGCGCACTTGCGCCAGGCGTTCACGGCCGACTTCTAAGACCCGGGCGCGCAATATAAACGGCGCGAGTTTTTCCAGCGAGGGGCTGATGGGCAAATTGGGCATAATGAGAGAAGAGATTGGCAAGTGCGTTTAATTCAGGTAACGATCTACTTCATTGGCAGTAATCACACCGTAGTTGGCGGCACCCAACCAGCCTGACATAATGATGCCAACTGAGCCAGTGTGGAAGAGACCAGCGACTTGTTTAAAGAGGTCCATACTGTAGCGCAGACCATCAAATTTGGTGCCGAAAGTCGCGCCATCGAGGTGCCCGGTGTAGCGCCGGAAGGTCAGGGGTGTGGCAGCCTCGGTGTAATCGGCGAGGCTGCGGATGTCGGGGATATATTGGCTCAGGGAGTCGAGGGTGTCCTCAATCATCGTTTTCTTGGCAGCACGGTATTCTTCGCGGCTCATCTGCTCCCAGTCCGAAAAGCGGGCATTCATAGAAGCCACGACGCTGTATTTATCCGTGCCGGGGCGGATTTCCGGGTAATACACTGAATACGTGCGGCTGGAGATTTGCCGGCTCAGCAAGGCGTCGGTATCGTATTCCGGCCAGGTGGAGTTGAACAGCAAGTCGCCGATGTAGGGCAATTTCTCGCCTTTCTTGATACCGACATAGACTTGGCAGCTGCTGCTGCTTAAGCGCAATTGCCGCATCCCGGCCAGGTATTCCGGACTGAAGAATTCCTCGCCAGTCCATTCCAGGACAGTCCGGGGCAAACTGGCGTTGGAGATTACCGCCCGGCAAGCGATTTCCTTACCATTGACCCGCACTGCTCGCACCTTCCCGTCCGCAACATAGATTTTATCCACGGCGGCAGATGTCTCTACTTCCACGCCATTGGCGCGTAATTCGCGTTCCATCATAGTAATCATACAGTCGGTGCCGCCTTGGAAAGTATAGACGCCTTCGCTCATAAAATTGCCAAAGACGATACCGTAGCTGATGGCCGGTTCATCGAGTGATGATCCGTTCGCGTAGGTGATAGGCTCCATTAAGAAGCGCCAGACGTCGGTGCGGCCGGGGAAGAATCGATTAAAGAATTCGCGGGTAGTCTCCTTATTGTCGTCGTAGTAATTCATAGCCGCGATGCCGGTGAAGAAAGCCTCGACGGTTTCTTTCGATAATTTGAAGTGCCCGTGTAGCTTGGCGCTGAAATCCTTGCTGTCGAAGGTTGTGTCGATTTTGTACTGTGGGTTGTCGAAACGGATGGAGCGTACTTGCACGACGCGCTCGGCGAAGTCTTTGCCCCAATATTTGCGCAGGCTTTTACGCATCCCGACTGGGAAACCGTGCAGCGCGACGTCAAAAATATGGTCTTTGCGCTGGAAATACGTCGCCAGGCCGCCGAGCTGTGAGTGCTGCTCAGCCAGGAGGATCCGCCGGCCTTCGCGAGCCAAACGGCGGGCGGCAGTTAGGCCACCCAGGCCGCCGCCGATTACCACGATATCATAATTATCTCTCATTGAACAATCCTATTTCGTAACTAGGCGTTAACCATTTGCATTATAAACGAACAGCTAGCATCCGCAGGATACGCAGATTTG
>CAZUCG010000225.1:2981-5362 GCA_964619145.1 uncultured Lentisphaeraceae bacterium
GTTAACCATTTGCATTATAAACGAACAGCTAGCATCCGCAGGATACGCAGATTTGCTCGGTGTTCAGCTGTTTTTTAGGTGCGCCGCGAGCGGCGACTCGGTCAGAGGCAGGGGGAAGAGTATTCGGATTCTCCTCAGCGAAACGTGACCAGTAGCTCAAAGTCTTGCTGCTGGAGCAGGTTTTTTTTCAGCAGCGCAGTCACTTTTTGCCGCAAAATCGTCTGGCGGCGTTTTTTCCAGCCCGGCAGCTGTTGGCGGAAGAAATCCTGATAAGCAGGGAAAATCACGTGCGCGCCGGGGTTCTCGATGCGCGGCCAGGTCTGGCGGATGTGCTCCCGCATTCGCAGCAGTAGCTGTAGCATCTCTTGACAGATGCCTGGTAATTGCGGCAGTAGGCATTCTTCGGGCTGCCAATCAGCGCTAAGTGGTACTAGAGCGTGCAGGCGCATTTCCAAGCGGGCCGTCGGGAAGATGTCTGATAACGGCAACAGCCGTATAACATTGCGCTTGAGCAGTAACTGGCCTGTCTCACTGGCCAGATGCTCCCAGGCGTCAGCCGCGATGAATTCAGTCTGCAGGTGCGGATGTTGTGAATCTGCTTTGCTCGGATCGGCCGATTGGCTACGAAAATGTAGGATATGCACTGCCAATTCCCGCACAAACGCCTCGCTGGCTGAGACGAAGCCGAGTTTATGCAACGCAGCCAGGCTCTCTCGGCTTAAGTCGTGCAGTTGGTTTTCAGCCAAAGGCAGCGTCCTGGCCAGCATCTCGGATAGCGTGTCGTGACGCCAGGATTGCATTTCACCCGGTACCAATGACTGGCCGAAGTCAGTCAGTTGGCCAAGCGCTACTGCGACTTCGCCATAGCCAGTGGCGACCAAGACATTGGAAAGCAAAATCTGCAGATCAGCGCTGCAGAGTTCGTCGCCGGCGGCATTGCTGGTGCGGATTTTCTCTTCCAGCATCAAAGCGAAATGCTCGGGCAGCCATTTGTCGGCAATGCCATTGTAGCGGAAAGCCTGAGTCAGTTTTTCCTTTAGGTTATCTAAGTCGAAAGACTGATTGTTGCCGTTAATATCCTGGACTAACAAATTGGCTGAATAAATTTTAATCATTCTTCTGAGTATCGGAGTTCTCGGGTTTCTCGGTCAAGCTGTGCACAGCGCTGATGAAAGCATCGGCATCTTGAAAATGTCGATAGACGGAAGCGAAACGGACGTAAGCTACGTCATCGAGCTGCTTTAAAGTTGCCATCACTAACTCGCCAATCTGAGCGGTGGAGACTTCGCTCTGGGGCAGAATGGCCAAGGAGTTGGTTATGTCGCCAACAATCTTGTCAACTGCTTCCTGGCTGACCGAGCGTTTCCAGCAGGCCATATTGATGCCAGAACGCAGTTTCTCGGGCTGGAATTCCTCACGCCGCCCATCGCGTTTCACCACTGTGATGTCAACTGGTATGACCGTCTCGTAGGTGGTGAAACGAAAATTACAGTTCTGGCATTGGCGTCTTCGCCGGATCGTCTCGCCTTCGCGGGCGACCCGAGTCTCAATTACTTTGTCAGCATCAATTTTGCATTTAGGACAGCGCATAAGAATACCTCAAGTCAATCAAGGCAAGTCACGCATAACGCGTTCGATGCCAATAGCCCGACCATTTTCATTCAGGGTGACTACTACGCCATTCAGGCGGATGCCTTTGTCAGCTACAGTAAAACGGGCTGGCATACCGGTGCGAAAGCGTTGCAGTACTGGCGGAATCGCTCGTCCCAAGATGGATTCCCGGGCCCCGACCATCCCGACGTCACATTGAAACGCAGTGCCACCAGGAAAAATTTGTTGGTCGGCGGTTGGGACGTGGGTATGAGTGCCGAGCACCGCGCTGACCTTGCCAGCCAAAAAACGACCCATAGCGATCTTTTCGCTGGTGGCCTCGGCGTGGAAATCCACGATAATGTGGCTGGTTTCTTTTTGCAGTTGCGGGACGATGTTCTCGGCCGCCTCGAACGGGCAGTTCGCGCTTACGGTCATAAAAGTTCGGCCCAGCAGCACCAGTACTGCGACTTTGCAGCCATTCTCGGTTGTAAAGATACCATAGCCACGGCCCGGCTGGCAAGTCGGTAAATTAGCCGGGCGCAGCACATTGGGCAGATGTTCGATTTCTTTGACGAATTCCTTCTGGTCCCAGACGTGGTCGCCGGCGGTGAAGACATCGATGCCGCGGTTGAACAGCTCTTGCAGGCAGTTCCCGGTCAAGCCATTGCCGCCAGCGATGTTTTCCGCATTCGCGATACCGAAATCACAGCCATACTCGCGGCGCAAAGTCGGCGTTAAGCCCATAACTGCCTCACGCCCCCCTCTGCCTACTATATCGCCGATAAATA
>CAZUCG010000226.1:0-5332 GCA_964619145.1 uncultured Lentisphaeraceae bacterium
CCGCGCGTTTTTGCGGGTCCTGTTCTTCTGGCAGGTACTCTGATAGAGCTTTCCCAGGCAATGGCAGCATAACCAGCACGCCTTGGTGGGGTAAGCCCAAGCGCCGCCATTGTCCCCAGGCGATAACTGTCGGCACAGTGATGCCATAAGACGCCACCAAGGCCAAGGCCCGGCGCTCACGTTCCGTATTTGGCTGTGGCCAAGAACCATTAGACAATTGCCACAGCATAGAATTAAATTTGCTGTAATAATCTTGCTTAATGAAAATCGTTTGTCCACAGGGCAACTGCAGTCGCGAGGTTTTTCCCCGCGGGTGCCGGGAAAGACATTCGCCAGCGGAAAAAGACAGCAGGGCCGATAAATCAGCCAACCCAGCTTGTGCCAGCGCCGCTTGCCATTCGGGCAGGATAGTCAAAAAATCACTCATAGCAAAAAACAGCCTCCAACAAAAAAACGCTCATTGTTCTACCCCGGGTAGTATAGAAGGTTGAGGAAAAAACAGTGCAGTACGAATGGCACACTCAACCACAGGCATTATTGGGTCGGCAAAGGCAAGCCCAGCGCAGCCGCGGTCTGACTGAAATCCTCAGGGGGTGGCGCGATCAATTCCAGCCATTCGCCGCTGCTCGGGTGGGGGATAGTCAATTTCCAGGCGTGTAGCATCTGCCGGGCCGGCTGACAGGGCAAAGCCGCGCCACAACCGCCATACAGTTGGTCACCCAACACGGGGTGATAGATGCTAGACAAATGCACTCGAATCTGATGAGTGCGTCCAGTGTGCAAACGGACCTTCAGCAATGAACAACCTTGACTGGTCGCTGCGACCAGGTAGCGGGTCAGGGCATATTTGCCGCCCTGCCGCACGACTGCCATCTTTAAGCGGCTCTGGGGGTGGCGACCGATTTGTCCCTCCACACTGCCAGTCGACGCACTAAACTCTCCAACAACGATCGCGAGGTACGTCTTCTGGGCTGTCCGTTCCTTGAAAACGGCCTTCAAAGCAGCGAATGACTCGTGTTTTTTAGCCACGACCAGTACCCCGGAGGTATCTTTATCGAGCCGGTGCACGATACCTGGCCTGAGATTATCATCGGTCAGTTCCTCGAACGTCTGTTCATCATAATTGAGCAGCCCTTGGACCAAGGTCCCAGTGCGGTTGCCACTAGCAGGATGCACGACTAGCCCAGCCTGCTTGTTCAGCGCCAGCAGATCGTCATCTTCATAAATGATTTCCAGCGGGATATCCTCGGGCTGCAATTCACGAACCTCTAGCATTGGCCAAAGGAACACCACCTTGTCACCAATTTTCAGAGTCCGGGACGGCCTAGAGTGGTGGTTATTGACGAAGACCAGATGGTCAAGGATGCATTTCTGGAAATAAGCTCGCGAGTACTCTGGCCATTGTCGAGCCATAAATTGGTCAAGCCGCCAGCCCTGTTGCTCGTCGGACACCCATAGTTCAGATTTTTGCCGGTTAGAGTCCATCGCCGCTTTTGGCTTTAAGCCTTTGCCAAACCATCATTCCCAGCCA
The DNA here is from genome assembly GCA_964619145.1 of uncultured Lentisphaeraceae bacterium. GTDB lineage: Bacteria > Verrucomicrobiota > Lentisphaeria > Oligosphaerales > Oligosphaeraceae > JAAZIZ01. The sequence continues at coordinate 1,532 of CAZUCG010000226.1, forward strand.
GAAAAAACCTGTCAAGGCCAATACCCAGAGGCTGGTGACCTGAGCCGGCGTCAACCCAGCCGACAAGTAGTCGCCACGGAGAAATTCCAAACTGAAACGCATACTCGAATAGAGCATAACGTAGAGCAAAAACAAACGTCCCTGACAGAGGCGCTTTTTTTCCAGCAACAGCAACAGCAGGCAGAGCAACAAATTGCCCAACGCCTCCAGGCCGGCAACCGGGAAAGTCGGTGCGCAGATCGTCGCATCCGACGGGAGGATGCCCTGCTGTTTTTGGATAGCGAGCACTGAATTGCCCACGCTCGGATAGACCACCGACAGCGGACCGCTGTAATGCCGGCCAAAACAACAGCCATTCAGCAGACAACCCAGTCGAGCTATCGCGTGTCCGGCCGGCAAAGCCGGGCCAATCAAGTCAGCTGCCAGTGGGAGAGGCCATTGCCGGATTCGGCAAAGCACGATTGCCGCCAAGGCGGCAGCGATAAATCCGCCTTGGAAAACAAGGCCGCCTTGCCAGAGCTTAAACACCTCGAAAAATCCCCGGCCCGCGAATTCTGCGGACCAGAAGCGCAAGACATACGCTAGTCGTGCGCCGATCATCCCTGCCAGCATACAAGTAAAGGTCAAGTCCGAGACCATATTGGCATTGAAATTATACCGCTTGGCCCGCGTGAGTTGCAAATAATAAAAGGCCAGCATCCCGCCGGCGGCAAAAATGCCATACCAGCGAATGCTCAGTGGTCCGAGAGAAAAACATACCGGGTCAATCATAGTCTATGCTTCAGGTTACGGTGGCAGGAGAAATCAGCCAAGAGTGAAATTTTCAGCGTCGGCCAAAGATCGCGGAGCCGATGCGGACGATTGTGGCGCCCTCGGCGATAGCAATCTGGAAGTCTCCAGACATACCCATCGACAATTCTGGCAATGGGCAGCCGGTCCGCGTCACCAAGCTATCGCGTAACTGCCGTAAGGACGCGAAAATTGTTCCCAATTCCCGCTCTGATGCCTGCAGCGGTGCGACTGTCATCAGTCCCTGGCAGCTGGCCGGGCCGCCGTCTTGAGCGGCCAGCACGAGCTCTTCCACCGCGTCGGGCACCAGGCCGAACTTGCTTTTTTCCCCCGAGACATTCACTTCTAGCAGGATCTTGGGCTGGCGGTGCATTTCTCCAGCAATATTATTTATTCGTCTCAATAGCGGCAATGAATCGACAGAGTGTATCCAAGCTGCATACTGCAATGCCAAGCGAACTTTGTTGCTCTGCAAGTGTCCAATTAAATGCCACTCGCAATCATCTGGGGCCTGTGGCGCTTTTTCGCTCAACTCCTGTACCCGGTTCTCAGCAAAAAGCAACTGCCCGGCTGAATGAGCAGCCTGCACGTACTCAACCGGGAAAGTCTTGCAGACCGCGAGTAATTTCACCGCCCCGACCGGACGACCGGAGCGACTGCTCGCACTGGCGATCTCCCCCAGAACAGACTGTAAATTTTGGCAAATGCGTTCCATTTTGCTAGCTATTTATGGATGTTAAAGAAAATGGCATTATGTTATGACAAATGCCTACAGACTATTATAAGATAATGCACAAACAGCATTTTGAAAATGGCTGACGAGAAAATATCTGATTCTTCGCCGGATTATCCGGATTGGCTGACTCGTAAAGACCGGGAAAAATACACCGGTGACTACCGTGGTCCTAGCCAGAATGAAGCTCGTCGAGAAGCCACCTTAGCCGATTGGCTCGGGCCAGAACGCACGCACGATGTCTTCGCTGCTTTCAGGCCAGCGCCCAAGACCCTAGCCAGTCTGATCGAACAAGTGATGGATAGATTCCCTCGTCAGGATATCTTCTGGCTAGATAAACTGCGCGAGGCCTGGCCGCAACTGCTGGGCGAAATGAATGCCCAACAAAGTAAGCCGCTGTCGTTCCGAGATGGCATCCTGATTATCGAAGTCAGCAACCCGACTTGGAGATTCGTGCTAGAAAGACAGCAGAAAATTAAAATCAAGGACATACTGCAAAAATTTTTGCAACAAGAGATTCGGGTAATGCGTTTTGTCGCGCCGGGGCGTTTTTCCTCCTGACATTTTTACTAACGCTCTTGTGACTGGGTTCTAGCTGATAGCAGTCGCCGGCAATGCGTTCCAGCAACAGCAGGTAGCACGCGAAGCATTTTCCGGTCAATCCTAACAAACAAGAAAAGTCATTTTTATGGCCAAAAAAACCTTCAGCCATTGCTATTTCAGCCTTATCATCCTTCTGCTCGCTGCTTTTACCCAGCCGGTATCGGCTGCCATAGGAGACAGCGTAGAGAAGATGCTGGCTCTAGAAGCAACACTCCAGCGGCCGACCTTGCGGGAAAAATTGATTGCCAAGCGGGTCGCAGAAGTACTGTTGAATAATCACTACCAGAAGCTCCAGATGAATCCTGAGCTGTCAGCCCAATGGTACGCCAATTATTTCCAGTTCCTGGATTATGACAAGACATTCTTTCTAGCCTCTGACTTGGAAGATTTCAAAAGCTACGAGACGATTCTTTGGGACCGGCGGACCAGGACCGCCAACCTCGATTTCGCCTTTGCAGTCTATCAGCGCTTCCTGGAACGCTTGCATCAGTGGGCCGAGTTCTCCATCGCCTGCTTAGAACAACCACAAAATTTCACGGTTGAAGAATATATCACCTTCGACAACGATAACAAAAAGTGGGCTAAAAGCCAGGCGGAACTCCAGGATCAATGGCGAAAACGAGTGAAAAATGTACTGCTCCTGGAAAAAATCAGGCAAGAGGAAGAACAGGAAAAAGAAGCCGCAGCCGCAGCCAATAAGACTACGGAGGCTACTGCTGTTGAGGCTACTGCTGAAAAACAACCTGAGCAGAACGATGACAGTCAGGAGGAGACTTTCCTCCAGCGACAAAGTAAAAATTACGCTCGGGCCTACAAACGCCGACAAGAATTTGAGCCCATTCAAATCGTGGAACTGTTTACCAGCGCCTTTGCCCAGCTGTTCGACCCGCATTCAAGCTATATGGCGCCGAATACAAAAGCCGATTTCGATATCGATATGCGCCTCTCACTGCAAGGTATCGGCGCTACCCTGACCACGACCGGCGCATATACCGAAGTCGTGCTAATCATCCCCGGCGGACCAGCCGACAAAAGCGGCCTGCTGAAAAGCGGTGACCGGATCACTGCAGTCGCTCAAGCAGGCGAAAAGCCTTTGGATGTGGTGGATATGCCACTACAGCAAGTCGTCAGTAAGATTCGCGGTCCGAAAGGCACAGTCGTGCAGCTAACAATCTTACCCGAAGGCAGTTCGACCTCTCAAGTCATCAGCATTACCCGTGATGAAATAAAATTGACCGACCAGGAAGCGCAGGCGGAATATCGGGAAATACCCACGCCAGACGGCAAGAATGCGCGAGTCCAAGTCATCTATCTACCGACCTTTTATAGCGACTTCGCCGGCAAACACAACAACAAAGAAGATTTCACCAGCTCGGCCCGAGACGTGCAAAAGCTCCTCCAACAAGCCCAAGAACAGGGGCCCTTAGACGCCGTAGTGCTCGACTTGCGCGGTAATGGCGGCGGTAGCCTGCAAGAGGCCGTGGACCTAGCTGGGCTATTCCTGCTAGGAGGACCAGTAGTGCAGGTCCGCTATTACCGCGGACAAATTGAAAAACTGCGTGATCCGCTACCTTCAGCTACTTACAGCGGCCCACTCGTGGTGCTGGTCGACAAATTCAGCGCCTCGGCCTCGGAAATTGTCGCCGCCTGTTTACAGGATTGCGGTCGGGCGCTAG
>CAZUCG010000227.1:0-5322 GCA_964619145.1 uncultured Lentisphaeraceae bacterium
AAAGATCTAGAAAAAACGCGACAAAGGAGGCTCTTGGAATTGCATAATACGATTCAGCGATTAAATTATTGTCTAATACTATCAGATCGTAATTTTTTTGCCAACTTGGCCCCGAGGGGGGTGAATGAGTATGTCAACAGAGATCAAATGTCGTAAAAGTGAGCCCGTAGAGCGTGTCCTGCGCCGTCTGAAGAAGAAGATGGATAAGGAAGGCACAATGAAGGAACTGCGTAATCGTCGCCATTATGAAAAACCCAGCGAAATTAAGCGCCGGGAAAGCAAACGCTCGCGCTAATCTGCGTACCGTTCCTGCTAATTAAAGCGAACAGGGTGTGAATTCTGTTCGCTTTTCGTTTTTCAGAAATGAGGCCAGTGAATTTGCTAGGTGAAAAAATTGTCGCGTATGAAGATCGCTTTTGATAACGAAAGATATTTAAAGACCCAAAAGAAGGCTATTTTTTCTCGCGCAGCTAGTGGTGCAGGGCGGCTTTATCTGGAATTCGGTGGCAAGCTCAGTGGTGACTCTCACGCCGCGCGAGTTTTACCTGGTTACGACCCCAATGTCAAGGTCCGCCTCCTGCAGCAGCTCAGCGAGAAGGCTGACATCATTATCTGTATTCACGCTGATGCTATTGAGCGAAAAAAAATGCGGGCCGATTTAGGCATTACTTATGACAATGCCGCCTTGAAGCTGATTGACGACCTCCGTGCGCACGAGATCGAAGTCACCGCAGTGGTTATTACTTGTTTTATGGGCCAACCGGCGGCAACAGATTTTTATAAGCGCCTCAGCAAACACGGCCTAAAAGTTTTTTTTCACAAGGCCATCGCGGACTATCCCAATGACCTAGATATGATTGTCAGTGCCGCGGGTTTCGGTGCTAATGCTTATATCCCTGTAACCCAACAATTGGTGGTAGTGACTGGACCTGGGCCGTGTAGCGGCAAAATGGGCACCTGCCTCAGTCAAATTTACCACGAATTTGAATACGGCTGTTCCGCTCGTTATGCCAAATTCGAGACTTTCCCGGTTTGGAATTTGCCACTTAACCACCCTTTGAACCACGCCTATGAGTCAGCAACCGCTGACTTGCGCGACTATAACGCACTCGACAATTTCCATTATGATGCGTATCAGGTCGTGGCTGTAAATTATAACCGCGATTTGCAGGCATTTCCGCTATTGCGAGCACTGCTAACTCGTATAACCGGCAATAACACTGGCTACCAGTCGCCTACTGATATGGGTGTAAACTGTATCATAAGTGGAATTGTTGACGATGAGGCCGTGCAAAAAGCCGCCAGACAAGAAATCGTCCGGCGCTTCTTGCAGTACGATGCCTACTTCCAACTGGGACGGACACCTGACGACAAAGCTGTCATCAGAGCTGCTGAAATAATGCAGAAAGCTAATGTGACGCCCTCTGACCGAACCGTCCTCACAGCCGCCCGCAGGACAGCCAAAGAATGTGAAGCCCAGAAAAAAGGCAATGCCGGAATTTTTTGTGGTGCGGCGATGCAGTTACACGATGGTTGCGTCATCACCGGTAAAAACTCACCGTTGTTACATTCCTCTGCCAGTATGATTTTGAATGCCGTAAAACATCTAGCGCAAATTCCCGACAGCCAGTTTATTCTTTTGCCCGACATCGTATCATCCGTTGCCGATTTTAAAAATGGCCTGGAAAGCAACTCGCGCGTAGGTTTAGACTTAAGTGAGACACTGATTGTACTGGTCGTAAGCGCATCTCGCGATACTTATGCCCAAAAAGCCTTGGCCTGCTTGCCACAACTGGCAGGATGTGACGTGCACCTCTCACACTATCCTAGCCGAGGGGACGAGGCCGGACTCAGGCATCTGAGTTGCAGCTACACCTATGACCCCCTCCTACCTACAAAGAACCTCTTTGTTTGAGCGCCGCTGATGAATGAATTCCTCTGGTTCATAATGCTTATTGTGAATTTTGGCTCGCTCTTGCTGCTCTATCGTTATCTGGGCAAGTTGGGCATCTATATTTGGGTTCCGCTAGCCACCATCCTGGCCAATATCCAAGTTATTAAGGTCGTGGAGCTGTTTGGTTTTACCGCCACACTGGGCAATATCGCCTACGCCAGTTTGTTTCTCGCCAGCGATATCTTGTCAGAGAATCACAGCCGCAAAGATGCTAATCTATCGGTCTGGATTGGCTTCTTCAGTATGCTGCTGTTGCTGCTCAGTATGAGCTTGGCACTGGCATTCGTGCCCGCTGAAAACGATTTCGCGCACGAGAGCCTGAAGAAGATTTTTTCCTTAATGCCTAGGGTAATGCTGGGCTCATTGGTGGCGTTTCTGATCAGCCAGCTGCACGATATCTCGAGCTATCATTTTTGGAAGAGACGCCATCCGGAGCTCAAGTGGCTGTGGTTGCGTAACAACGCCTCTACGTTGGTCAGCCAGTTGATCGATACGTTGATTTTTACCAGTATCGCTTTTGCCGGAATCTTCCCTTGGCCAGTATTTTGGTCCATCGTCTGGACAACTTATGTCATCAAGGCTTTGACGGCTGTGCTAGATACGCCGTGTCTATATTGGGCCAAAAAAATATTCCATAAATACTGGTCAAACCAGTAGGCATTCCTTGCCAAAATGCCCTTGGCAGGTTACATTAAGTCCTTTACCGTTCAGGTTGTTTACTCTCAGAACAGCCGGCCTAGTGCTTTCGTAATGGCACAAAACAATATCTTAACCTAATCTGCCAGGAGTATTTTGATGAAACGTTTTTCTAGCATTGTTGTGATTCTAGGGATGTTGTGGGGGATCGCACTCTGTGCCGACTCAGTTAAGTTGCTTAATGGCAGAATTTATGAAGGCACGGTCATTGTCAAAGATGATGTGGTTACTATAAATAAAGACGGTAAATTGTTTCAATTCAACAAAAAGGAAATCATTGAAATGAATGGACAAGTACTTGACAAAGAAAAGAATCCGGTTATCCGTATTGCCACCAGCAAAGGTGATATTGCAGTTGAGTTATTTGAGGACGAAGCGCCCAACACCGTAGCAAATATCATTAGCCTAGCAGAGGCCGGCTTTTATCAAGGGATGGCTTTCCATCGCATTATCAATGGTTTTATGGCTCAAGGCGGTTGCCCGAATTCCAAACGCGATGCTACTGGCATAGCTGGTACAGGTGATCCCGGCTATCGTTTCGCCGATGAGTTCTCCGCCAAGCTCAAGCACAATAAACGCGGGATTTTGTCGATGGCCAATTCCGGACCCAACACTAACGGCAGCCAATTCTTCATTTGTTTTGGCCCCACGCCGCATCTCGATGGCCGGCACGCAATTTTTGGTCAAGTCATCCAAGGCTCGGAAGTCTTGGACAAGCTGGAAGCCATCGGTACACAGTCCGGCAAGCCGCAGGAAAATGTGACCTTCAATATTGAAGTTATTTCCAAACGCAATCACGACTACAATGTAAAGAAAGTCAACTGACAAGCCGGCCTGAGCATAATTCCGACGGGACTTTGGCTAGTTATGCAAATCAATGCTTGATATATACTCATACATCCGCTATTCGCTAAGCGCGCTGCTAGCACTGTTGCTGGCGCTGCTATTGGCTGGCTGTCGAGGCATTGATTTGCCCTATAGTTTCAGCCGCGATAACGGCTCATACAAATACACCCATCCGGAACGCTTGACACCGGCAATGCAATTCGCCTTGCTGGCCTGGTACCTGGATGGCAAGGAGGCCCTGCCGGCCGAATTGAGTAAAAAAATTCAGGCCGTGCAGGAAGATGCCGCCAAGGCAGTGAATTTGCGCTTGGCGGAGCAAATTGTCAAGCAAGTCTCACCGTTTGCTCGTCTTGACGCTCGCGGTGGTTTAAAATTCGACTCGACATATTTTGCTGATCGGGTCGATTGGCAGGATAACTCTCGTATTTTGGCTGAGGTGCGTGAATTACTGACTATCAGGAAGTTAGAACTCGCTGATTTGGGTGAATTAGAGACCGTCCCAAGCCAGGAAGATGCTAAGGCACTAACTGAATTCCGTTCTTGGTTTATCGTTAATACCGTGGTTATTGCTGAGACTGCGCCGTTGAACCGGCAGGAATTGCTTGCGACACTAGATAAAATTCAGGATGTATTGTCTTTGAAGAGACATTTACTCGACTCTCTATCAGAGGCGAAAGCCCTGCTGGCAGCTGGCAATGGCCTGACTGCCTTGGATTTGCTCGAAAAAGCCAGTCAAGATTTATCGGCCAACAGCAGCTTGGCTGTAATCGGCGACGTGAAGACTTTGGCAGAATTCGAACAATTCCGCAAAGAGTTGCCTAGTCAGCTCATCGGCTCGCAGATGCGGGCCCAAGAAGCGAGTTTGAGCCAAGCAGTCGGCGGCGCTATCGCACTTTCCAGCCCCGAGGATTTTACCCAGGCACAGAACAAATTGCTAGCGCTGGAAAAAATCTTCTCTGATTCCTTCCGCAGCTGGCGTAATGATAGTCGCTTCCAGTCTGCTTTGAACGAGTCTGCCGAACGGTTGGCCAGCTATGCCGAAATGGCGGCTGGACTGCGCGGGACAATCTGGGCCGGCGAGATAAAAATGCTGGCCAGCCGCAAGGAATATTGGACTATGACCCGGCAAATTCAAAGCTATCGACAAGACCTGCAGGAAAAATCTACTGCTGCTTTCGAATTATACTTCTCCTTTAAGGATAGCAAAGATACCGACAAGAACCTGGCCGAGAAACTCGATGCAAATTTACAAAGAACTTATCGGGAAATTTTGCCTTTGGCTTTAACTGATTACTGCCGTCTTGCCGAACAAGCCGTGAACCAGGATAATAACTTCGGTTTGGGATTCCTTCTGGGACGGGTTGCCCAAAATATGCTCGCCTCCAGCGCGAATAATGATGTTTCTTTGGCAAATGAAAGTGCTGCCCAACTTAAACTGAAAAAATTATCTGAATTGACCGAACGCTCCCGGACGATGCTCCTCGGTGGAGAGAACCAACGCGGTCTTTTGCGCAATGAAGTACGTATTAAAGATATGACTTCTTCCACTACTGGTTTGGGATTAACCTATAGCCGGGATTTAGAGCGCGAATTGGGAGAGATTCTCAAGCGTTGTGCGACTCTATGCCCGCTCACCAGCATCGGCGGGCAAGAGACCGAAGCGGGCAATAACGACTACTTGGTTTCAAGCGGCGTGATCGCGGCTTTCGACTGCACTGAGCAAATGGAGCGCTCCAGTATGCGCTCTTTGATCCGACACGGACCAATTCAGAAAATCCAGAACCCTAATCACGTGCCGGCTCCCCCACCACACGCGAGCATCAAAC
>CAZUCG010000228.1:0-5311 GCA_964619145.1 uncultured Lentisphaeraceae bacterium
TATCGTTCCTACGGTCACGGGATACACGGCGCGAATGATCTCCCGTTTCAAACTGCCGGTGTGGATTGCGGCTATCAGTCTTGCGGAAGCCACTTGTCAAGGACTGCAGTTCACCTACGGAGTAGCTCCGATCCAACTGCCCGAGTATCCCGAAGATTGGAATGCATTTACCGGTCAATGGATGCAGCGTGAACGGGTGTCCGGGAACTTGGCGGTACTGATGGCAGGGCCCTCCAAACGCCACCCTCGTGCGAACCCACGTATGGAAATCATCGATGTGGGCCGGGTAGGACCTGGCAAAAACGATATCTCGCGGCCGGGACTACAAGCGAAAACGGCGACCGAAAAAGAAACAAATAACGAGCAAAACAATGAACAATAATCCTCTACGGCAACTGGAGTCCCTCGGACAGTCCATTTGGCTGGATTACATCCGCCGCGACTTGATCGCGGGCGGCGAGCTCCGGCGACTGATCGAGGAGGATGGACTGCGCGGGATGACCTCGAACCCAGCTATCTTCGAGAAGGCAATTATGGAGAGCCAGGACTACGATGCCGAGATTGGCTCTCTGGCTCTTGCAGGCAAGAGTGCCAATGAAATCTATGAAGCTATCACCCAGCGTGATGTGCGAAGCGCTGCCGACGAATTCCGTTCTCTTTATGACCGGAATGACGCTGAAGACGGCTATGTCAGTCTGGAGGTTAATCCTCATCTGGCGTATGATAGCGACGGTACGCTGCAAGAGGCCCGCCGGTTGTGGAGCGCCTTGAACCGTCCCAATGTTTTTATCAAGGTCCCTGCCACGGTCGAAGGGCTGCCTGCCATCCGGCAACTCATAAGCGAGGGCATCAACGTCAACGTGACCCTGATCTTTGGGTTGCAACGCTATTGGCAGGTGGCGGAAGCCTACATCGCCGGCCTTGAAGCGCGGTTGAGTCAGGGGCATAGCGTGAAACACGTGGCCTCGGTGGCTAGTTTCTTTGTGAGTCGTATTGACGCGCTGATTGATCCGATGCTGGAGCCAATCCTCGCACAAGGCGGCAAGAGAGCGGACCTCGCGAAAGAAGCGCACGGTCAAGTGGCGGTCGCCAGCGCCAGGATGGCCTATCAAATCTACAAAGAGATCTTCAGCAATGATCGATTTAGCTGCTTGGCGGCGCAGGGCGCTCGCGTCCAGCGGCTGCTTTGGGCTAGCACCGGCACCAAGGACCCGGCTTACAGCGACGTGAAATACATCGAGGCTCTTATCGGAGCAGACACGGTCAACACGGTCCCTCTGGTTACCCTCGACGCCTACCGCGAGCACGGAGAGCCAGAAGCTCGCATCGAACAAGGTGTCTCCGAGGCGGCTCTCGTATTGTCGCGCTTGCCGGAACTCGGGATTAGTATCGACAAGGTCACTCAGCAATTGGAAGACGACGGCGTCGCGAAATTCAACCAGCCATTTGACAAATTGATGGCAGTGTTGGCGCAAAGATCAGCACAACAACAAGCTAAGGAGAAAAAATGACCAATCTTATTCACATTATGAATCCGACTTACAGCCTGCTACCCACGGACATCGAAGGATTTACTTCGCTGGCAGAACTAGCTTTGGACCTGCGCTGGTCGTGGAATCACTACGGCGACAGAGTCTGGCGACAACTCGACCCCGAACTGTGGGAACTGACGAGAAACCCCTGGGTTGTCTTACAGACAGTTTCGCCGGATCGGCTGCGGAAACTGCTCAGCGAAACCGAGTTTCGTGGGCAAGTCGATGAGCTCCTGGAACTCAAGCATCGAAAAGCGGCAGAGCCGGAATGGTTCCAGCGAGCCCATCCAAAATCGGGCCTGTCGTGTGTCGCCTATTTTTGCCTGGAATTTATGTTGAGTGAAGCACTGCCGATTTACTCTGGTGGGTTGGGCAACGTGGCCGGCGACCAGCTCAAGACAGCGAGCGATCTCGGCGTGCCGGTGATCGGCGTCGGATTGTTGTATCAGCGGGGCTATTTTCGCCAGCTGATTGATCGCGACGGCGCCCAAGAGGCACTCTTTCCTTATAATGACCCAGGACAACTGCCCATTACGCCGGTGCGCGCGCCAAATGGCGAGTGGTTACGGCTGAGAATTGATTTGCCCGGCTACCCAGTCTGGCTCAGAGCCTGGCAAGTCCAGGTCGGCAGAGCAGTCCTTTACCTGCTCGATAGCAATGACGCGGCGAATTTTCCCGCTCACCGCGGTATTACCAGTGAGCTCTATGGCGGCAGTCCAGAAGTACGCCTTAAGCAGGAAATGCTGCTTGGCATCGGCGGTTGGCGGCTGCTCGATGCGCTTGGCATCAAACCGGATGTCTGCCACTTGAACGAAGGACACGCAGCCTTTGTAGTACTGGAGCGAGCCCGCGCATTTATGCTCGAGGCAGGACTGCCTTTCGACGCAGCACTGGCTGCTACCCGGGCAGGCAATATCTTCACCACCCATACGGCAGTAACCGCCGGCTTTGACCGATTTGGCCCCGCCCTCATCGAGCAATACTTGGCCGGCTATGCCGAGAAAGCCCTCAAGATATCGCTGGATGAATTTTTGGCCCTCGGTCGCCGGAATCCAAACGACACTTCTGAGAACTTCAATATGGCGTATCTGGCAATCCGGGGCAGCGGCGTGGTGAATGGGGTAAGTCGCCTGCACGGCGAAGTCAGCCGCAAACTCTTCAGCCCTCTGTTTCCCAATTGGCCGGTGCAAGAAGTCCCGGTAGAACACGTCACGAATGGTGTCCATATGTCAACTTGGGACTCGGCTGCTGCCGATGACCTCTGGACGAACGCCTGCAGCAAGAACCGCTGGCGGGGAAGCGTGGAAACCCTGGAACAAGATATCAGTTGCGTCCCCGATGCCTGCCTGTGGAAATTTCGTATCGCTGCCAGCAAGGCGCTTGTCGATTTTACCCGCACGCGCTTGTTTCGGCAATTAAGTGCTTCGGGTGCATCGCCTACAGATATCGCCAGAGCGAACGACTTGCTCGATCCCAGCGCGCTGACTCTGGGCTTCGCGCGTCGCTTTGCGACCTACAAACGTCCGAACTTGCTGCTGCACGATCCCGAGCGATTGCTTCGCATCCTGAACAATCCGAGACGTCCGGTACAGCTTATCCTGGCCGGTAAGGCTCATCCAGCTGACCGAGAAGGCCAGACCCTCATCCGGGAATGGACGCATTTTATCCGGCGTCCAGAGGCTCGTTCCCGAGTGGTCTTTCTCTCAGATTATGATATGCGTTTGACCGAACAATTGGTGCAAGGCGTGGATGTCTGGCTGAATATGCCGCGGCGTCCCTGGGAGGCTTGCGGTACTAGCGGTATGAAGGTGCTCGTCAACGGTGGCATCAATCTCTCGGAATTGGATGGTTGGTGGGCCGAGGCATACACCCCTGAGGTGGGCTGGGCGTTAGGAGATGGACAAGAACACCACGATGACCCATTTCGGGACGCGGCCGATGCCGTGGCGCTTTACGAACGGCTCGAACAAGAAGTGATCCCCGAGTTTTACAACCGCGATGACCAGGGCATTCCTACCGCCTGGGTCACTCGGATGCGAAACAGTATGGCCCAATTGACGCCGCGTTTCTCGGCAAATCGCACGGTCCAAGAATACACCGAGCTGCATTACTTGCCGGCTGCTGCTGCCTGCCGGGCGCGGATGGCGGAGCAGGGAGCCCTCGGCCGGCAAATCGCGGCTTGGCGTCAGCATCTTGATCAGGCCTGGGGCTCAGTGCATTTCGGTGATATAAAGGTGGAAAGCAGTGAAGATCAGCATCTGTTTGAGACCCAGGTCTATTTCAATGATCTCGACCCTGATGCCGTGCGCGTCGAATTGTATGCCGATGGCCTCAACGGTGGCAACCCGCTGCAGCAGGAAATGCAGCGGGTCCTCCAGACGGCGGATACGGACGTTACTGTTTACCGCGCGTCGGTGCCGGCTAACCGCCCAGCGACAGACTATACAGCGCGGGTGATCCCTTGTTGCTGCGATGTGGCGGTGCCCTTGGAGGCCAGCCAAATCTTGTGGCAGAGATGAAAACAAGCGCCAGCTGTCCTGCTATCCTGACGATCAATGGCGGTTCCGCGAGCATCAAGTTCGCGCTGTTCGAGGCCGGGGACTCGCGGCGACGGATTCTGGAGGGGGCGATCGCCCGGATTGGCTTGCCGGAAGCTACCTTGCGGGTGAAAGGCGTGCACCAGGCGGACAACTTCACGCTGTCGGTGACGGCACCGGATCACAGCGTGGCAGTGAGTATCCTGATGGATTGGATTGAGAAACGCATTGGTCGTGAAGCGCTGACCGCGGTGGGGCATCGCGTGGTGCATGGCGGACCGAATTACAACCAGCCGCAGTGCATTACAGCAGAGATGATTGAAGAGCTACACCGGCTCAGTCCATTCGATCCCGAGCACTTGCCGGGGGAGATTCTGTTGATCGAGGCGTTTCAGCAGCGATTTCCGGACCTACTCCAAGTGGCTTGTTTCGACACAGCTTTTCACTATGACCTGCCACGTGTCGCGAAGTTGTTGCCGATTCCGCGTCGCTACGAAGCGCAGGGGGTGCGACGATACGGGTTTCACGGGTTGTCGTATTCTTTTCTGATGGGAGAGCTCACCCGTTTGGCTGGCGATGAAACGGCCCAAGGCCGGGTTATCCTCGCCCATCTTGGCAACGGCGCGAGCTTGGCGGCGGTGCGGGACGGCAAGCCCGTGGATACCAGTATGGGCTTCACCCCAGCCGCCGGGGTTCCGATGAGCACGCGTTCAGGCGATCTTGACCCTGGCTTGGTCTGGTATCTGGTCCACACCGAGAAAATGAGTGCAAAGCAGTTCAACGAGATGGTCAATGCTCAGTCGGGCTTACTGGGCATTTCGGAGACCAGTTCCGATATGCGTGACTTGCTCGAGCGCGAAACGCAGGACGTGCGGGCGGCGGAGGCAGTCGCGCTGTTCTGCTACCAGATCAAGAAATGGATCGGAGCCTTCGCGGCGGCGTTGGGCGGAATCGACACGCTGGTCTTCGCCGGTGGCATCGGCGAGAATGCGCCAATTGTCCGCGCGCGGATTTGCCAGGGGTTGGGATTTTTGGGCATCGACCTAGACGAAAAGTGCAATGTGGCAAACGAGAGGGTGATTTCCACTGCCGCCAGCGAGGTGACGGTTCGTGTCATTCACACGGATGAGGAGCAGGTGATTGCGCGTTCAGTCTGGAATGTCCTTAAGCACTCCAGTGTGTCTTAAATGGATTCTAACCAGAAAGCGACTCGAGCACTGCACTAGGGTTTTACCCCATTGC
>CAZUCG010000229.1:0-5244 GCA_964619145.1 uncultured Lentisphaeraceae bacterium
ATACTTGTGTAGGATACTATTCACTCGGTAACACGCGCATCCGCTGCAGCAAGCGCAATGGCCACGGTGAGATCAATCTCCGGGAAGCATTATTTATGTCCTGCAACCCATTTTTTATGCATTATGGCAGTTTGACCGGGATCGACAAGCTGCAACCGTTTTTCACCGCCGCCGGCTTTGGTGAAAAAACTGGCATTGACGTCGCCGAGTTCTGGCCGGGTATCCGCCCTGGTCGGGACGAGGCTCAGCGGCAGCAGAGTCGCTCTTGGCGGCACAGCGACACCGCCCTGGTCTCTCTTGGCCAGGGGATCTTCAGCATCACTCCACTGCAAGCGGCCATCTACACCGCGGCCTTGGCAAATGGCGGCGTTCTGTTCCGCCCATATCTGCTACAGGAAAGCACTAACCCGGCCGGCGAGACGGTCCAGACCACCGCGCCAGTCATTCGGCATCGCTTGCCTGTCTCAGCAAAAATGCTACAGCTCATCCAAGATGCGATGCACGCAGCCGTCCACAGCGAGCACGGCACTGCCCGGGAATTACAGAGCACCGGCCTGTCTTTGGCGGCCAAGACTGGCACCGCCGAAGTCGGCAGCGGCAGCGAGCGCTATAAAAATGCCTGGGCCATCTGCTATGGCCCCTACGAACAACCGACTTTCGCACTCACCTGCGTTATCGAACACGGCGACACCGGCGGCAAGACCGCGGTGCCGGTGTTGGCCGATTTCCTGCGCCGCTGGCAACCAACAACCGACGCCGACCAGCCATAAGCGCTTCACTCGCCGACTTTGCGGTCCTGATAATAATATTCCCGGTCACGCGCGGTAATTGCCCGCTGCACTCGGCAAGGCGTACCATAGGCGACGACATTTGGCGGGATGTCGCGGGTCACTACACTACCTGCGCCAATAACGGAATTGCGCCCAATCCTGACCCCCGGCATTACCTGTACTCCGATACCGAGCCAGACGTGATCTTCAATGTGCACTGGGAAGGAAAACTGCCCTCCATCGCGGCGCAAATCCGGGTGTACTGGGTGCCCAGTCGTAGTGATGGTCACATTCGGCGCCAACATCACGTGCTTGCCGATGAAGACATCAACATCGTCAATGACCACCAGGTTGAAATTGATAAATGTATTATCGCCAATATGCGTATGCCGACCATAGCCGAAATAAATCGGCGGTTCAATGAATATCCCCGCGCCATATTCTGCCAGCAGCGCGCGCATTGTCGCTTGACGCTTCTCCTCTTCCTCTGGCAAAGACAAATTGAAAGTTTGTACTAATCGCCGACAGGCCAGACGCTGGGCCGCCAATTCCTGGTTGCCCATATCCGTATAGAGCATCCCTGCACACATCTTTTCATAAAAATCCACCACCGCACCTCTTGGTTAAGCAACGCCACTGCTGATCACAACCACCGGCCGCCGCCCTCCGCGAAGAGCACGACTGAACAACGGAATCAGCAGCAAATAAAGCAATAATGGGACATAAAAAACCCACGGGACGCTGAAATACGACACGATTGCCCCACTACATAATGTGCCTAAGGCCATCGCTGCAGTACTCGAACTGCTGGCTAAGGCAAAAATCGTCGATCGCTCCTCGGGGCGAGTATGCTTGGAGATAAGCGTAAACAACGTCGAGACCAAACAACCCGCGCTCAAGCCTTGCAGAAATCGGAAGAAGCTGAACCAAGCGACTGAGGTTGACAATGGCTGTAGAGCCGTCGCCAGAGCAGTGATAATCAAGGCCGGGATGATGATGGACCAAGCTGAGACACGGTCACACAAGCAGCTCGCCAGCAGCCCGGACAGCATCCCCCCCACACAGGCAATCGCACAAATCAAGCCGGTATTGCTAGCGGCATTAGTTGTCCCGAAGGCAGTTTTAACCATCATCGGCAAATATGGTCCATCGAAACTGCGCAGAAATTGCACTGCAACATACAACAGTAAGGCCGACAAGACAATACTCTGCACCAGCGGCAAGTTGAAGTGCGCTTTCAGCATTTGCCGGAAGGGCACTGCCGCCCGCACCGATGGCGAACGTGGCACCCATTCCTCGTGGACAAATAGCGTCAGCAGTCCAGCTAGGGCAGACGTCGCTCCACAGATCAAGAATCCGACTTTGAAGCCCAGCCTATCGATCGCCACACCGCCCAACAAAAACCCCAACACCAATCCGCCCCATTCAGCGGTGCTGAGCATCCCCAGTGCGAATCCCTGCCGCTCATTCGGCGTCTGGGCCGACACCAGTGATTGGGCGATAATAATCACGCCGCTGAAGACGGCAGAAATAGTCCGGATGACTATCAATAACCCGACATTCGGGGCCAAACACATCAACGGCACCACCAACGCATTGCAATAATTGGTCAACATCAACATTTTCTTGCGGCCGTGGCCATCTGCCAAGCGTCCCCAGAACGGGATCACCAGGCAAAAACAAGCCTGGCTGAAAAAGTAGAACATCGAGACCCAAAAGCCGATTTGCTGGTCGTCAGTAGTATTCAGCAGCTGGCCAATATACAAGGGTATAAAAGGCATCACCGCCGAAAAGCCAATCTGAGTCAGCAATTGCGACAGCCAAACAAATAATAAGGTCCGTTTCCAATTCATTACCTGCCCACCCCTAAAATATCTCACCCGTGACTATGCTTTAATATATCACTTGGTGAGTAGCAATGAAATAGCGAACTAAAAATATCCCCTCTTCGACTCTCAAGCGGGTAAATGCGCTTTCCTTCTAGACCTGAATCAGAAATATGCTACCCTGAGCGAAAAACACAGAAAATCTAAGAGTTTTTGCTAAATGACGTTTTTGCTGTTGACAGTCAAGGCAAAACAACTATATTTTCTCCAGCCCGTAGTGACCAGCTCGCAGCCACCCTCTCGAGAAAGACCACTATCCCTATTGGTACTGCAAACTATCGCCACAATGGGCAGGATGGACAGGGTGGACAGCCTCTAGTGAGAGCTAGTCATTTTGTCGCCCGGCCCGCCGCCAAAATGCACTCGGAGACACAGATTCAAATCCGTTTTTCAACTCTAAAAGAGCTGTAGTTATGATGTTGCCAACCGTCGATTTTTGTGGTTTGAGCTTGACCAGACTGCTGATCGGAGCTAATCCTTTCGGTGGCTTCAGCCATCAGAACGCAGCCCGAGACGAAGCGATGCGCGCATACCATACTCCCGAACAAATCCTGGAGACTTGGGCAAGAGCCTGGAAGGCCGGCATCAATACCTTCGTGACCAATAATGAGACCCAGCAAGTAATTGATACTACTGAAAAATACTTGTCTGCTGGCGGACTAATGCAGTGGATCGCTCAAGTATCTTTCCGGACTTATGCCAGTATGGAAGAGGCCATCGACCGCGCAACTGCCATCGGCTGCCAGGCGATGTATTTTCACGGCGGCCTGATCGACGAGCTGTTCGCAGAACGAGATGCCAGCCGCGTCCGGCAATGGGTCGATTATGCCAGAAAAAAAGGCCTGCCGGTCGGCATCGCAGCCCACGCCCCTCAGGCCCACGAGTGGGTCAATAAAATGAATATCGTCGACTTCCACGCGGTGCCATTTTTCAATTGCGGCAGTGTCCATAGCAAAGGCAGCGGAGAAAAATTCCAGCTCGATGACATTTCGCGGTCAGTGGAACTAATTCGGACCCTGCCCAAACCCTGCATCGCCTATAAAGTCCTCGCTGCCGGCCGAATTGATCCGGCAATGGGGTTCGATTATGCGTTGCGCAATATTAAACCCGGCGACGTCATAAACGTGGGTATGAACCGGCTCGATAACGACCTGATGGTCGAAGAGAATGCCGCCCTGGTAGCCAGACTCCTTGCTGAAGAATGCTGTGAATTGTGAATTGCTGGTTTTTCCGGAAAAAGATGGACTCAACTGATGCTAGCACAAGATGTCAGAGAATTGTGGACAACTTACAACTCACAACTCACAACAATCCCGTCGTTCGGGGCCATCGTTTTTGAATTGCAATTGTGCTGTTAAAGACTATATTATAAAGTTTATTATGGAAATTAATTTAATCTGGAATGCGAACATAAGGAACGCTAAATGAGAACGGTTGGCACTGAGGTGCGCGGCATTCGCTGCCCGATATTCCGCCAAGGCAATGACTTGGCGCAACAAATAGTGGCGGCTTTACAAGCAGCCAGCACCGGCGAAGGTTTTGCCCTACGCGACAACGACGTCGTAGGCATCACTGAATCTGTCGTCGCACGCACCCAAGGGAACTACGTCACAGTCGCCGATATTGCGGCAGAAATTCGCCAGAAATTCCCAACTGGTGAATTGGGTGTAGTGTTCCCGATACTATCGCGGAACCGCTTTTCGGTTTTGCTCAAGGCCATTGCCACAGGTGCGCAGAAGGTGCATTTGCTGTTGAGTTACCCCGCTGATGAAGTCGGCAACCGACTGATGGACCCGGAAATGCTCGACGATAGCGGCGTGAACCCGTATAGCGATGTATTGGATGAGACACAATACCGGCAGATATTCGGTCACCGAGCGGTGCACCCGTTTACCGGCATCGACTATGTCGAATTATACAAAGAACTGATCGGACCAGAAAAAGCCGTCATCCATTTTGCCAATGACCCGCGTGCCATCCTGCCGTTCTGCCAACACATCCTCACGGCTGACGTCCACTCCCGCAAGCGTACCAAGAAATTGCTGCTACAGGCTGGCGCAAAAAGCGTCTACGGTTTGGATGATATCTGCACTGCTCCCACTTATCCCAGTTGCGGTTACAACGAACAATATGGCTTGCTGGGCTCGAATCTCTCTAGCGACACCAAAGTCAAGCTCTTCCCCCGCGATTGTCAGCCCCTGGTTGAGGATATCCAGCAACGGCTGCTGCAACTCACCGGCAAGAAAATCCAAGTTATGGTCTACGGCGACGGCGCCTTCAAAGACCCAGTCGGCAAAATTTGGGAATTAGCCGACCCGGTGATCTCGCCGGGCTATACCAGCGGCCTAGTAGGCACGCCGGCCGAACTCAAGCTGAAATTCCTGGCTGATGAAGGCGAACAGCAAGGTCTGGACTCAGAAGGCGTCAAGGCGTCTATTTTACAAAAAATCAGAGATAAGTCCGGCGATTTAGTCGGCCAAAAAGTTTCTCTAGGTACTACCCCTCGGCAATTCACCGATCTATTAGGCAGTCTCTGTGATTTGACCAGTGGCTCCGGTGACAAGGGTACGCCAGTCGTTCTGATTCAA
>CAZUCG010000230.1:0-5222 GCA_964619145.1 uncultured Lentisphaeraceae bacterium
ATAGTCTGAATGACATATTCCAGCATCTGGTTGTCTGCCCCGCCGTGACTGCCAGAGCCAGTAGGGATTTCTGGAATTTCTGGCGGTTGCGCCGGCTTCCCTGGTGCGTTGTCGAAGACTTGTATTTTTCGGCTCATCAGTTCGTTCCAAATCTGTCCGTCCCAGCCGTTGATAACGAATTGTCGCCCTGTGGTAGCCTTGCTGCTGCTGGTAAAGCACTCTACTAGAGTGGCTCGGACGCCGTTCTCGTATTCGATAATGATATTGATATTGTCGTTCGTGTCTTTGTCGCTGTTAAAGACACAGAGGTCGAGTTTTTTTCCACCATTGACAACAATGCCCTCGATGCCGGTGTTGATACGGGTCTCTTCCTCAGCCTTGGCAATGTCCATATAATAGATGCAAGAATCGGCTTTTTGGCAGTTCGAGCAGTAATCGGCGCCTTCCGGGTCGGCAGTAAAACGGTCCAGGCCGCCAAAAGCGGCGACCCGTACTGGGATGCTCTGGGCATAGCAGTTCAGTTGGTCAATCGAGTGGCAGCCTTTTTCGACAGTCAAGCCGCCAGAATTGGCTTTGAGGCGGTGCCAGCGTCGGAAGTAGCTGAAGCCGCCGCTGTAAAAATCGGTGCAGACCATCTGCTGCACTCTGCCGATACGGCCACTGGAAATCAGTTCCATTGTCTTGGCACAGACTGGGTTGAAGCGTAAGTTAAAGCCCATAAACACGCGTTTGCCAGTGCGTTTTTCAGCCTCGATGATGGCTCGGCATTCGGTAGTGTTGCGGGCCATTGGCTTTTCCAAAAATAGATCACAGCCGGCCTCTAACACGGCAATTGCGCATTCGGCGTGAGCGAACTGCGGCGTGGTGACGAATACCACATCAGGTTGCAGGGTCAACAGTTCCGGGATAGTGGTGCAGTATTTGACTTGCGGGTCGTCTTTGAGGCTGCCGCGGGCAAAATCAAGCTTCAGTTCATTGGGGTCACAGACACTAATGATTTGTGCCTGCTGGCTGAATTCTTCCGACAGCAATGGTACGACGAAGGAGTAGCCGCGGCTGCCAAAACCAATAATACCGATACGGACTTTTTTCATCTTTTTACCTGGGTGGTTATTTGTGCCGGATTCTCAGAGTTAAAGAAGTTGCTGGCCTTGCTGGACAAAGATTTCGTATTTAGGCCAGGCGCTCATCTTGATCATTCGAGGCCGATACAGATTGCGCTGGATCAGTTTTTTCTCTGCGGGCGGCGGCGCGGTATTCCCGGGGTGAGAGGCCTGTATAGCGGTTAAAGGCAGTCGAGAAGTACATTGCTTTTTTGAAGCCCAGTTGTTCGGCGATTTCCTGGCAGGAATAGCGATTCAGCTTGAGCAGATTGCAGGCGAATTCCATTTTCAGAGTGGTGAAATATGCCTGCGGTGTAGTTTGGCAGTGTTGCCGAAAGAGCCGAGCTAGAGTCGTCTGGCTGGTCCCTGCCAATTTTGCGATGTCGGCGATGGTATGACCACGCGACAACTCATTGCTCATAATGCGCACTGCCCGGGTTAGTACCGGCGGTAGCTGTGATTGCTCCAGGGTGTCCTTTTCGTTGGCCAGCCAAGCGAGCAGCTCATAAGTCTTGCTACTAGCCAGCATAGCCGAGGTCTTGCCTAACAACAAATCGCCGATAGCGTTGAAATAGCCGGCAATAGTCTCGCCATTCCCCCCTGGTAGGAGGTAGGTCTGACGCAGTTCCAGGCTCTGCAAAAGGCTGGGAAGCTGTTGGCCAGAGATTACCAGTTGCAATTGCCGGGCATATTCACACTTGCTGCTGTGAGTTTTTACCGTGTTCCCAGGATGACTGAAATACAAATCACCTTTTCTGACTATTATCGACTGGCCATTTTGTTTGTACTGCAGTTCGCCAGCCAGCATCAGCTCCAATGTCAGGCTGTGGTAATTATGTCGTTCACGCCACCAGCTGCCGAAGTATTCTGCTTCGCTGAAAGTCTGCGGCCACAAAATCAAGGAGAGCGGGATAACATCGTGCCAGGAGTAATCGCGCAAAGAGTGGATTTGTGATTTGGAGTCGGCAGATAATTTCTCGTGCGAATTGCCGTCCTTGCGCACGGTTATAATGGTTTTCGAGTTATTCATCTACAGGGTTTGAGGTTGGCAGTTACTGCAGGATAGACATCAACAGATAACCGAATATACAGCGCTGGAGGTGCTGATACAAAGGAATTAGCTATCTGTGATTTGAGAATCGCACTTTTGCCAGCAGCCGTTCTGGCTGCTACTAAACAAACACGCTCTTAGTTTTTCTCCGCCAGGATTTCCTGGCACAGCGCCGCTGCCTGGTTGCTGGTGATGGCGTCCACGCCGCATTCGAGCAGTTCCGTTGCCCGCTCAACGTCGTCAATTGTCCAGACTGCAAAATAGTAGCCGGCTTTTTTGATGCGGGTGACGAATGCGGCATTGACGAATCTGGGGTTGCCATTTATGTTGATGCCGTCGGCCTGGCAATCCTGCAAATGAGCAAGAATTTCTTCTAGGCTGGGTGGCTTGTCATCGCTGTATGACGCCAGCCAAAGTGTTTTGAGTTCAGGGCAAAGGTTTTTCGCCTGGCGACAGACTTCTTGATCAAAACAAATCAAGACAATATCTTCCAAGGGGACCTTAGCTTCTGCCACCAGTGCCAATACCGGGCCAATCAACTCGGTATTCCCGCGCTTGATTTCTAGGTAGAATTTCTTGCCGGGGCGGAGCACAGCCAACGCTTCCGCCAAAGTGGGGATGCGCTCGCCACGATAGGCGCTCATGCCGGCTGAGAAATCCAGCTGGCGCAATTCTGCGTAAGTGCTGTCGGCGATGATTTTCTCACAGCCGCTGGTACGTTTACTGGTCTCATCGTGGCAACAGACTACAACCTTATCGCTGGTGAAATGGATGTCGCATTCCATTCCATCAGTGTCGCGCTGCATCGCCAAGCGAAATGCGGCGAGGGTATTTTCCGGTGCATCAATTGATTCGCCGCGGTGAGAAATCCATTTTACCTTCATTCTGGACCTGCTGTTGGTTTTGCGAGATTAAAAATATATCACTACCCGGAAAGGGTAATTTACTAGCCTGTAACGCAAGCATAGTTAAGCGCGAACTCCTTGTCAGGCATTACAGGTGCAGCAGCCGGATGGCATTTTCCCGAGCTACCTTGCGGAAAATTGCCGGGCTGATTTTGCCTTGGTCTTTTAGACTAACTAGGAAATCAGCCAGGTTGCGATGTGAATCTCGCGGCGGAGAACAAATATCTATGCCAAAAAATAGTTGGTCTTGAAATTCGTGTAAGAATTTCACTGCGTATTCCGGATCACGGGTCAAGGCATTAGCGCCACTGCCGGCGGAAAGATCGCCATTGAGGTTCTGGTAGCGGCGGAGAAGCTTGGCTAAGACGCCTTCTTCGACCTTGCCTTTAGGATAACCGGCGCGTGAGCCAGGTGTAGATAAAACCGATATCTCCGACCAGAAGGGCGTTGAATGCCCGAGGAACTGCAATTTTGGGTATCTCTGCAAGGTTTCTTCCAAGCCGGGTAGCCCAGGCTCGTCAATAATGCCGTAGCAGCCGTCTTTCCGGCACCCTAGATGGAAGGTCAAGGGCATTTCCAGCAGCTGCGCCGCCCGGAAAAGATTCTGCATAAAGGGGTCGGCGAAGGGCATATTGCAGGTAACTTCGCCGATTCCTTTGCAGCCGGCAGCCTTGTATTGGGACAGCACGTCCTCCAAAGGTGAGTGCGGATCGTTATTGATGGCCCGGGGATGGATGTTGCAGAAGGGAATAAAACGGCCAGGATACTGCTCCGCCGCTTCCAAGATGTCTTCGTTGCTTTGCGGCAGGTAGAATTCAGGGCCAATCAACGGAAGTAAGACTGCCTTCTCTACACCGAGGGTATCATAAAATGCCACCAGCTGACCGGCATTTGGCCAAGGCTCGTGCTTCGGTACAGTGACTTGAAAAAATGGCATCCGGTAGGCGTGTGCGTGAATGTCAATAAACAAGGTAGCCCCTTTCATAGAATTGAGTAGGTGAATGGATTTTGTCAACTACTGTTTAATATGGCTGAAAAAATGCAAATGTCAAGACCTTTACGCATTATTCAAATGCTATTCAGTACCAAAGTGACGTTTTTTGAAAAGGTGTCTTGCATTATAGGTAAATCAAACTATAGTATGCAGGTTTTTGGGGAGTAATTTTAGGTTGAATCAACAAGAAAAGGTCAGAGTATGAAAAAACGTCTAGGTATTTCGTTAGTAATTTTGTCATCGTTATTATGTAGTTTTGTTTATGGTGGTGCTTTTCAGTTATACTCTGAGAGTTCGACTGAGGCGTTATCAGTTTCCGGGGCAGTCATTGGTCGTCGGGGAATGATCTCTAATGCTTGGTATAACCCTGCTGCCACTGCTTCGATTGACAAAGCTAGTGTAATGGGTGGTGTCAGTGCTTTGAGATTGAGGATTGATTATTCATCAGATGCCGGGGATGATTCTCTGCAGAACAGAGTTCGTCCGACCGGCTTTTTTTATGCCATCGTGCCGCTGACGCCGGACGTTAATTTCAACTTATCTATTAACGCTCCTTATGGTATGGTCACGGAGTGGGATAGTGACTGGACTGAAAGTGAGATGACCACCTACACGAATTTACGGGCGATTTACACTACCCCGTCCGTAACCTGGCAAATTACTGAAGAGCTCTCTCTTGCCGCTGGTGTGAACTTGGTATATGCTACTGCTCGCTTGGCGCGGAATATCAATTTAGCGGGTTTGGGCTTGGGTATGAATAAGATCTATATGGCTGCAGATGCTTTTGGTCTCGGCGGGAACTTATCTGCGCATTACCAGCTTAATCCTGAGTGGGGTTTCGGTGTCCACTATCAGTCTCGGGTCAAGTTAGATTTCGAGGGTGAAGCGAAGTACCGTCGGGAAGGGTCGTTCGCGGGTGGTGCGGTTGTTTTTGCCGAAGATGATGGCTCTACGGTTATCACTCTGCCTTCCAGCTTGGGTTTTGGTGTCGCCAATAATTCTTTTGCCAATCTGACCTTGAGTTGCGATGCCGTCTGGACCGAGTGGAGCACCTATACCGATAATGATATCAAATTTGACAAAGCGCCTGGTACTGGTAAGCCCGGTGTAGTTCCGAAGAAGAAGGATTGGAGTGATGTCTGGTCGTTCCGCCTGGGTGCGGAATATGC
>CAZUCG010000231.1:0-5205 GCA_964619145.1 uncultured Lentisphaeraceae bacterium
CAGCAAAACCAACTGTTTTTTGCCCAACGACTGCCTGAGGGCGTACCTAGACCCCCAGCCAAAAACACCGTTGTAAGTTGTAAGTTGAATGTCCACAATGTCGATTGGAACTATTGTCAGCCACAATGCTGTTTAGCTTGTGAACACTAGTCAACCCCCAAGTTTTCCGTGGACAAAAATTATCGTTGCCTTTTTTGGACGGGCTCTACCTAAACCAAGTTATCACTGATTTTATACTGTTAGGTCGATAAAGATTATCTGTCGGCCAGATATTTTAACTTAAAGGAAAACTAATGTTTAAGTCTCTACTCAAATTAGCATTGTTACTAACTGTCGGCTTCCTGTATGGGCAAGATAATCTCCTGAAAAACGGCAATTTCCAGCAAGGAATTACAGACTGGAGAATCAGTAACTGGAAAAATGTAATAGGCGGCAAAATCAGTACCCAAGACGGCATCTTAAAATTGAGC
The DNA here is from genome assembly GCA_964619145.1 of uncultured Lentisphaeraceae bacterium. Lineage (GTDB taxonomy): Bacteria > Verrucomicrobiota > Lentisphaeria > Oligosphaerales > Oligosphaeraceae > JAAZIZ01. The sequence continues at coordinate 471 of CAZUCG010000231.1, forward strand.
AACGACTCTGAGAAGTTATTGACACTTTTAGAACAGAGCGTGGTACTAGCAGCCAATTCTGACTACCGCCTGACCTTCCAGATGCGCTGCGAGGAAGTGGCTGGCAATGGCACTCCACAGGCTGGTGGTGGTGTTTTTGTACTACACGACCACAAATCGCTGGCCTACGGCAGCTCGGCTGGGCAGTTCCGTGGGCAGACAGGCACGACCGACTGGCAAGAAGTCGAATTGCGCATCACAAAAACCGAACAAGAACGCAAAGCCACCGTTTATGCGCAACTGCGCACTGCCTCCGGCATTGCCTATTTTCGTGACTTCCAGCTGAGGCTGCTCGATCCTGAGCACTCTCAGTCACAGGCCGAGATACATTTGCAACCAGCAGACTTTCAGAATGGGCTTATGCACTTGCCAGCAGATTTCCCTGGGGCAGTATTTGTAGAATTAAAGATGCCCAAAGTAAAAAGCAGCGAGACTATTGACTTAGCGTTGACGCTGCCCGAAGAAATTCGTTGTTTGGGGATGTCTCCTTGGCTAGCAGAAGGCAAAAATGCTGATGGTAGTGCTAAATATTTGCCAGCGGAAATGCAACTAAGCACCCCCGAACCTGGATTACAGACCTACCGTTTCACCTTACCCAGGATGTTTTGTCGCCGCCTACAGCCTGACGCCGTAGCCTGGAATAATTATTTGCGCCTATATTTATTGGCACCACCTGGCACGACTGACGCTCAGGCGAAAATGCAAATATTTCGCGATGACCAGCTAGCAGGAAAAGAGAAGACCTTCCTTATCAAGATGCTGCCACCCTTACCACGCGACTTAGCAAAACTACAACATTTTAAGATTATCTCCTGCTATTTATTCAGTCTGACAACGCCAATACCACAAGTCCGCGATGCATACCTGCAATTCTGGCGAGAGATATCCGAAAAGCCAATCACCTTCCCATTGTATAATTGGCAAGGGTTGTCGTCGGAAACCCGCCAGGCCATAGATCCTGATTTCCAGAATATCATCTTCATTGGTGCGAAGAGCCTGACACCATTGGGCAATTTTATGCGCTGGCACAAAGAGAAGGCTCCAGAAGTGCCGCTGGCTTACGACCGCGAAGGCAAGGAGATGTCGAGTGCCTGCCCGACTTGGCTGGTTGAGCATCCCGAATCGAAGCTCTGGGATGATTACCTGCCTACATTGGTACGCTCGCGCCTGCCAAATACCAATAATATCTTTGCCATTAAATGGGATTGTGAACCAGGGGCGAAACATTTCTGTTTTTGTCCCGTCTGTCGTGCTGCCTTCAGTCGCAGCCAGAATGTCGAATTACTGTCCACTGAGGAGATTGCCCGCCGCTATGCGACGCAGTGGTTTGCCTGGCGCACCCAACAAAATGGCACTGTTATCAATCATTTTGCGGCCGCCATCCGCCGACATTTCCCGGAATATCCAGTTATGCTTTGTACCGACCCATTGCATAAAGAAAAACCGCATATTTCAGAATGGTGCGGGGTAGATGTCCGTAACAGCGATCAGGGGCAATATGACTTTTTCGCCAATATGCCCTACTATTCCGGCCTAACCTATTTCGACGATTTGGAATTCAACCTGAGTAATCTTAAAACTCCTCATATGCCACTTATTGATCCCTCAGAGGCGATGGAGATGTACTATTCTCGCTACACGCCAGAGAAAGTCATTATGAATATGCTTGCCAATGCCGCGCTAGGCTGTCAGGGAATGGGCTTCTGGCCCGGTGATAACTTCGACGGCAAATACCTGCATATCATCAAAGCCACGGCAGGACTTATCGCTAAAGCGGAAAAATACTACTTTGCAGAACGCCTGAGCAATCAACTACAACTGAAATTTCTCAATAGCCAGGAAACCATAGTAACTGAAGGCGACAACAAGCTCTCGGTATTCAACCCCGATTTTACGGCTGTAACCCGCAGTCGGCTACATCGTCACGGTGACAGTTATTTAATCAGCATTTTTAACTACCATCCGCGCGAGGACTTAATTGCTGAAGTGCAGTTAACTGGTTTGAAAGACGGGCAAACCTATCAAGTGCGCGACCTCTTCAGCGGCGTATATTATGCCGAGGCTGATCCTGCCCGTGGCTTCTTGGCAGAAATCCCTGCTGAGCAAACATTGCTCTTGGAAGTCCAGCCTGCCACTGCCACAACTCCCGAAAAGGTCTTGTTAGCAGCGCAGCTACAGGACAAACTATCACAATATCAGCGTGCTGCCGCTACTCGGGAAACTTTTGCCACCCAGTCTAAAGACGGCATTTCTGCCGGCTTGGGCGTTCTGCCAGCCAGCACTCAAGCACTGGTCAAACTTACGGCAGGTGACAGCATAGTCTATCTCGACCCGGAAATGGCTGGCGCGACCATTTCCTGGAAAACGGCTCAGTGTCCGGATATCCTCTGGCACGAGAGCCGCGGCATGCTCGATGAGTTAAACCTCTTCAAATATCCGGCAAAAATCAACTTTACTTTACAACGTCTTTATTTGCAAGAAGCAGGAGCTTCAGCGGAGTTATTTTTCCGTGTGCCAGACCCGCAAGATGCTAACATCCACGACGATAGCCCGGCGGGTTTGGAAATTACCAAGACCGTAACTCTCAGTCGTGATGGCAAAAAACTGACTTCACAATATCAATTCCGCAACGCCTCGGGCCTGAACAAGCCTTTGAGCATAGGCGCAAGACTACGCTCCTATCCCCGTTTGGGCGCAGAGTTCGTCACTGACAATACTACCCTCGCGGCCTTCCTGAAGATATCTGTGCCGACAGCCAAAGGTGACTATACCATTGCCCAAGGAATGAATGCCAGAAGCAACCTTTTCTTCCGGCCTGGTTGCGGCAATGACGGAGAATTCAGCGGTGATATCCGTTCTGAAGAATACACCGGCGGCGAGGTTACCTTAACCGCCAGTCACAACAACCAGCAACGTGCGCTAATCTTCCAAACGGAAGCGGCGGCGGGCTTGCTTTCCTGGTGGACTGACAATGGTCCGAGCACTATCGAGCCACTACTAGACAACAAACTGCTGTCGCCTGGTCAAAGCAGCACGGTACATAGCAGCATTACCTTACAGCAATAACTACCAAGATGCAGCAGGGCGGCAAACGCCTCCGCGGCGGCCCTGCAGCTAAATTTAGGCTGCAAATTATTGCTGGTGTATTGTCCGCCGACTACTACTTCGACGACTGCCGGGGAGCAGCTTCTACTGATATTTACAGCTGCTGGTGCAATAAAGAAAATCCAAGCTAATTATTCCCGAGGCGGTATAATCCAATTGGGATTAAATATCCAGCTAAACTCCCTAAAAAACTGACAAGCTGTAACTAGATGTCAGATAAGGAATTGACGATTATGGATTTCAATTGTAAATATGAGGTTGTGGTCGTTGGTGCTGGAATCGCCGGAGTGGCTGCGGCTCTGGCAGCCGCACGCCGGGGACGCCAAGTCGCGTTAGTTGAAAAACAAGCGTTAATTGGTGGCTTGGCGACTTCCGGATTGATTTATGTCTATCTGCCACTTTGCGACGGCAACGGACAGCAAGTTATTTTTGGAATAGCGGAAGAATTGCTGCAGAAAAGTCGCCAGTATGGACCCTTCGATTATCCCAGCTGTTGGGGTGGCAATCTGAAAAAAAGCTGTCATAACCATCAGCGTTACCAAGTGGAATTTGCGCCAGCCGGCCTGGTGCTGACTCTGGATGCGCTTCTGGCGAAAGCAGGTGTCGACCTGTGGCTGGACACTCGTTGTTGCGCGGTCCAACAACAGCAAGAACGCATTACGGCCATTGAAGTTGAGAATAATTCCGGCCGGGGATTGTTGCAGGCATCGTGTTTTGTGGATGCCAGTGGCGATGCTTTGCTAGTACGTCGCGCTGGCGGGGAAGTTTATACTGACTACAACAACTTGTCAATGTGGGTTATGGAGCTATCGCCGCATCCAGAACGATATTTGATTAAAGACAGCTTGCATATTCAGCCCTTTATTTTCAGCAAGAATCATTATGCCCCGGGCGAAGCATTGAAAGGACGTCAAACAACTGAAATGACTCGTCTGACTTGGGCTCATTTGCGCGACTTTTACGATCAATCCTACCAGGAAGGGCGCGGTACACGAGCCAATCATTTTCCAGTTCAACTACCTGGAATGCCGCAGTTTTACAAGCTGGCGGCGGCAAGTTGCCGCAGTATGCTGCGCAGCGCTGATGACGGTAAGTTTTTTGTTGATTCAGTTGGTATGACTGGTGATTGGCGGCAGCCGGGGCCAGTTTGGGAGACTCCTTTGTCTTCTCTGCTGCCAGAAAAAATCACTGGTGTTTTTTGTGCTGGACGTTGTATGGGGGCAATCGAAGATGCCTGGGATGTCTATCGAGTGATTCCAGCCGCAGCTATGACCGGAGAAGCTGCTGGATTGGCTGCTGCGCTTTGTGTCGAGAAAAAATATTCCACCCATGATTTACCAGCTGCCCTAATACAAGCAGAGCTGCGCCGAGCCAAGATAAAAATTCATTTGGACGAAGTGGGAGTGGAGTACAAATAAAAGCTGTTCCTTGGCCTCAAAAAGGATCAGCTAAACTTCTCGGGTCCAATTCGATATAGGAATTTATCACTTTCGTTTCAGCAACAGGCAGTAAAACATCTTCAAAGAACGGTTCTACGGTCTCTGGTCCATTGTCAGACCAGCGGCACATAATGCCAGCTGGAGCTGGATTG
>CAZUCG010000232.1:0-5199 GCA_964619145.1 uncultured Lentisphaeraceae bacterium
ATTGTTTAACGCCAGAAAATCGATTTCTGCATTAGCGCGACCTAGGTACGTATTATGAAGCTTTCAAAATACATCTTGATTTCTATGGCTTTATCGATTTTGGTCCACCTATTGTTATTGAAAGCCACCGCGAAAGTCACTCTTGGCCATCATTTAACTTCTGTTGACCGACCGTATAACCCGGATGAATTTTACATCCCCATCACCTTATTCCGCGACAAACCCAAGCCGGAGCCACCCAGAGAAGAAAAGCAGTCACCCAAGCCTGACCCTTCGTTTGCAGACCTTAAGACTATCAAACGCATCAGCAAAGACTTACAACGTGAGGTTAAACAGCTCACTGGGACTCGCAAAGTCGAGGCCATCTTGCAAACCAGCAAATTATTAGAGCCCCCGATCGCCCGCTATCGTCTTGATGGCGTTGACAAGCGCCGTACTCTAGGGCCGAAACTACCGGAGGATATCAAGCCGGTCTTGGCCACCGCGCCCCGACCGAAAATTCTGGAAATAGAATATTCCTCTTTGCCTAAAGAACGTCAGGCTTTGACCAACCGTATCTTTACTCCGAAGCTGGAACGCGAACTCAGCGATGCACCGATGCTACCGAGCCTTACTCCGCACGGCGAATTGACCTCCGCCTTCGGTGGTTCGTATGGCCTGACCGTCCAGACCGGCTACAAGCCGACTTTCGGAGCACCAAATTTCGACATTGCGGCTTTATCGCGTGGCGAGGATAGCGGCGGCAGTTCATTATTAGATGATGCGCCCTCGCCCTTGACTGACAATTTGACTTCAGAAAAAGTGGCCAGCAGCGAAGATTTACCCTTACCGTTTGACGGCTTTGTTGACATCCAAGTACGGGTAGTGAAGGACACGACTGGTTCTGGCGGTTACTTCCAGATTGATATTATTCCGAATGCCAGCAGCGACACGATGAAGGATATAGCCAAGGACACCCTCTTTGTAATCGACCATTCGGCCAGTATTTCATACCAAAAATTAGAGCAATTCAAGCTTGCCGCTCGCGAAGCGCTGAACAGCTTGAATCCCCGCGATGGCTTTAATGTGGTTTCGTTCACCACAACGCCCAAACCTCTGTTTAATGATTTTGCCTCCATCAACTCAGAGAATCTGCAGACTGCCAGTAATTATATCGCCAGTCTCTGGCGTGGTGGTATGACTGATGTATTTGGCAGTATCTCGCCATTTGTGAAAAAAAGCAATGCCAATCTCGACCGGCCTCTGAATATTTTTTTATTAACCGACGGCCAGTCGACCGTCAATATCTACCAAGCGCCTGATTTCTTGCGGCAAATTGTAGGCATCAACCCCGGCAATGTCTCTATCTATCCGTTTAGTGCCGGCCGTCAGGCCAACCGCCAACTGCTGGACTTCCTCGGCTACTTGAACCGCGGCAGCCAATGTCACGTTGATGAGATAACGCATCTGCGCTCGCGACTGGTGAAATACATCACTGACCACAGCAGCTTGGTGATTATGAATCTGCAATATACGGCTGAAGGCGAGGTCAGCCAGGATATCTACCCGCGCGCATTACCGCACCTATACCGCAATGAATCGCTGCGGCTATTCGGGCGCTTCAACGATATCGATGCTGAATTGGTCTTGCACCTCTCGGGACAGGATGCGGATTTGCTGAACCGGGACCTGATTTTCCGGCGGCGCTATCGCGACTGCTTGCCGGGCAGCAAAGACCTCTCCAACGAATGGGCCGGACAAAAAATCCTCTACCTCCTTTCCTTACGGAACTGCACCGAGGATGCCGCCAAAATTCAGGATTACAATTCTGCCATAGCCGCCTTGACCCGTAAGTATGGCGTGTATGCGCCATATTAAGAGATGCTCGAGGCAATTATTATCGGCGCGCCTACTTTGTGGCTGCGCCTAATTGTTTAAATGATGATTAGACATATCAGATTATTGGAGAAACAATGTCAGTTCGGCCCCTTATTGTCGCTATGGATTTAGAAGGAGTATTGATCCCTGAAGTGTGGATTGCTTTCGCGGAAAAAACCGGCATTGCGGAATTACGACTGACTACCAGAGATATTTCCGACTACGATGTCCTAATGCAGCGGCGACTGGCCATCCTGAAGGAAAACAACTTAAAACTCACAGATATCCAAACAGTTATTGCTGAAATGGAGCTCTTGCCTGGCGCCTTGGAGTACATGACTTGGTTGCGCCAACGCTATCAGTGCATAATTCTCTCGGATACATTCTACCAGTTCGCCACGCCATTTATGCAAAAACTCGGCTGGCCGACACTTTTTTGCAATTCCTTGGAGGTCGATGCTGCAGGTAATATCTGCAATTATCGGATGCGCATTATGGATGCTAAGCGACAGGCCGTACTTGCTCTAAAGCAACTGAACTTCTCAGTCATCGCAATGGGTGATTCGTACAACGACACCGCGATGCTAGCAGAAGCCGAGCTGGGGATACTCTTTCGACCATCGGCAAATGTACAACAGCAATTCCCGCAATTCCCGCTTGCCACGGAATATCAGACAGTGCAAAAGTTGATCGAAGCGCACAGTGCCTGAGTTACTAGTCCTTAACCCATTCGTTAAGCCAAAAATATATGTTTGAGAAATGGCATTTCCAAGTCGCGACTTATACGGAATTCCCTTGCCAGGAAAATGATATCTGTTTGCTATTTAACCCTGCCGGCGAAATGCTGCCGCCGGCAGAAGACAGCGGGCTCATCCACCAATACGGCTACGGCCAGATTGCCAGACAACAACCGCTCGACGCAGTCTTTTTGGGCTATTGGGAAGGCCGGCGTTGTTATGCGGTGACCCTGGCCGGAGAAGATTGCTCGGCCCGAAAATTCTTCTCCCTGCGCGAAGTCCTGGCTCAGCACAGCGGTGAGATGTCCTGCTTGGCTTGTATGGGCAAACAACTGCTCGACTGGCGCGAACACACCCGCTTCTGCAGTGCCTGCGGCGAACTTTTGCAGGATAAAACAGAAGAACGCGCGCGTATTTGCCCATCCTGCAAGCAATTATTCTATCCGCGTATCAGTCCTGCAGTCATCGTGGCAGTACACAAGGAAGAGAAAATCCTCCTCGCCCATAACGTGAACTTTGCCCCTGGGATGTACAGCTTGGTGGCCGGCTATGTCGAGGCTGGCGAGAGCCTCGAACAAGCAGTGGCACGCGAGGTCCAGGAGGAAGTCGGCTTGACTATCCGCGAGATCCGTTACTGGGGTAGCCAGGCCTGGCCGTTCCCCAGTACTCTAATGGTCGGTTTCAACGCACAATACGCCAGCGGAAACATCACTCCGGATGGGCAGGAAATTTCTGCTGCCGACTGGTATGACTTGTCGGAGCTGCCATCTCTACCACGCCCCGGCAGTATCGCCCGACGTATTATCGACAGCTTGCGTGCCCAGCGAGACAGGCAGAACGCCAGCCCGCCCTTGCAGATATATTCAACTGCGCCCCTAAGCGTGCAAGCGGCAACAAATGGCTCCGAATAATAATTTCACAGTGTGACTATGGATAGACGAGAGGGAAGCAATCGCAGCATCGGACGTTCGATGCTGCAAATCAGCGCACTGACCTTCGCTAGCCGAATTTTTGGCCTGTTGCGAGATATCGTAATGGCCGGATACTGGGGCGGCACTGGTGCCGCTCAAGCGGCTTTCCAAGTCGCCTTCGCTTTCCCAAATAGCCTGCGGACCTTGTTTGGAGAAGGAGCCTTCACCAGCGCCTTCGTGCCGATGCTCGCTGCCAAAATGAAGGACGAAGACAAGAACGAAGCTTGGCAATTGGCAGAACGAGCTATCTCAATACAAGCCGTCGCGTTACTGATATTTGTGCTCTTGCTCTCAGCGCTCAGCGCAATGTTTGTCTTCTTTGCACCTCGGGACTTGAGTGAGCATATCCGCCTGACTTTCCTGATTTTGCCCATCCTGATGCCTTATGCGTTGTTTATTTGTATGGCCGGCGCGTTCTCATCAGTGCTGAATTGCTTGGGCCATTTCAAGTTGCCGGCTGTGACGCCCATCTTGTTCAATATCATCCAAATTTCTTGCATTGTCTATTTGTATTTTCTCTGGTCGAACACAGAATTCACCGCCTTGCTGATATTCTCTGGCAGTGCGGTGCTGGCCGGCCTGGCGCAATTGCTATTGCTTATGCTGTGGGCACGCCGCAAAGGCTTCGTGTTCCATTTCCGGCCTGTCTGGAATTCGCCAGAAGTAAAGCTGCTCTGCCAAAAAATTCTACCTGGTTTAGTCGGTGCCGGTGTGATGCAATTCAATTCCTTGGTTGATCGTCTGCTGGCATTGCAGCTGGGTTCAGCTGCGGTCGGGGCACTGAACTACAGCCAGCACTTGGTGTACTTGCCAGTGGGCATTTTTGGCGTGGCGATGGGCGTCGTCTGCCTGCCCAAGATGTCCCGGGCCTGGGCCAAGAATGACGCTCTGGAGATGTCCAGCAGCCTGGACTACGCTTTGCGAATAATCCTATTTCTCTCCTTGCCCTGTGCAGCACTACTGTTTGCTCTGAAACAAGAGACCATTGTACTGCTCTTTGCCCGGGGGGCATTCACCAGCGAAGCCGTACGAGAATCCGCTTGGGCGCTGTCTTTCTATTTGCTGGGCCTGCCTGCCTTCTGTTGTGCCAAGGTAGCCACCAACCCCTTCCACGCCCGTCTTGATACCAAGACACCAGTAAAAATTGCAATTTTTTGTATGCTGGTGAACCTCATCCTCAATTTGCTCCTGATGCAATTTCTGCGCCAGGGTGGGCTTGCGCTCTCCACCAGCATTTGTTCGTGGCTGAATGTCTGCCTGCTCTTGAGCATAAATCGCCAGCACCTTCCGCAATGGTCAGCCGACTCATTATTTCGCTCCGGGATACCCCTGACGCTGTTAGCCATCTTGGCGGCCTTCGCAGCTGCCGGGACGGGCCAATTGCTGCGACTGCCTTTTCTCGCTTTAGATACTTTGCCAGGATTAGCGCATAGTGCGTTGCTACTGATACTTCCAGCTATAACAGGCGGTAGTGTCTATTTGGTAATGAGCCTCATCAGCAAGCGCCCGGAAATCCAAGAGCTCTGGCAAATCAGCCGGCACCAGGCCTGAGTTAGCAGCAAAGAAGTGTTTGGGACTTTAAGACGACGGCGAGGACGCCTATTGGCGCTAACTTAAAATATATCTGGGATTGA
>CAZUCG010000233.1:0-5169 GCA_964619145.1 uncultured Lentisphaeraceae bacterium
CTTGCTTGCGATTGTAGCGCTTCAGGCATTTGTGGCGCAAGCATCTTGCTTGCGACTGTACCGCTTCAGGCTCGCTGGCTATAGCTTCATTTTAACGCTTTGATTTGCTTGTTTGCAAAGATGAATTATATTAAATTTTTTACAGATTTTAATTTACTTTTATTTTAGGGAAAAAAATCAGCATTTAATTTGACAACTCGCAAATATATGTTAGTGTATTAGTGTGTATGTTGTATTTACCTTTTTGGGGTCAAAATTTTCTGCGGGTTGGTCAAGCGCGACCACTTTATTATCAGCAGCAACAATCTATTGAGGTGTACTATGAAACAAGAAAAAAGGAGATCTGATATGAGCGTTGGACAAGCAGACAAATCTACTGGTGTTATTGAGCCGGCGATTCCTGAGAATTCGACTTTACTAGAAACCACTACGATTGGCGAGGTTATTGTCTCTAAAAGTGTCATTGCTGCTGTGGTTCGTAAATATGCTTTAGGCGTTGAGGGCGTTTCTCGTCTGGCACCTGCCCGTTTAGTGGATGGGCTGGCTGATATATTGAGCAAGCGCAACTACGAGCGCAGCATAGCCATCACGTTTGAGGATGAGCAAGCGATAGTCAACTTGATTATGATTGTTAATTTCGGTTACCAGATTGTGGAAGTTGTCAAGGAAGTGCAGGCCGTGGTGAAAGAAAAAATCGAGTCCTTGATTGGCATCCCGGTAAGGAATGTCAATGTCTATGTCAAAGAGCTTGATGAGATTGATTTTGCTGATTCCGAAGATTTAATTGAAGACGCCGACGAGAGCCAGCCGCTGCAGTGATCTTACATTGTCCGGGCAATCCGGCTAAGGAGTAAAAAATGCTTGTAGAAAAACTGCGTAGTAGTTGCCAGGATTACTTAGCGATGTTTACCGATGGCAATTTCTTGCTGGGCTTAATCATCGGCACAGCTTTTGTGCTGCTGTTGATTTTAATTATCTGGTTTGTGGTCGCCCGCCGCAATCGTTGCTCGTCTCTGATTATGGAAGAAGAAGGCGGTTTATTCGTGCTTTCCATCAACACTTTGCGGACATTTATGCACCACATCGTCTTGGAATTTCCGCGTACTGAGTTGAAGAACCTGAGTATCCGAAAAAAGCAAGACGGCGTGCAGCTGAAGATGCAACTGCTGGTTTTTCCGGATACAGATATAATCGCTATCCGCACGAAAATGCGTGATCGCATTTTAGCCGATGCCAAGAGCAAATTCGGCATCACCGACAAAATTCAAGGTATCGATATCAAGATTGACAAGATGGCTGAGGCTGAGGTCTCGGCGAATTCTCCGTCAGCCGAAGCTCCGGCGAATCCGCCGGCCGGCAAAACCAACCTAGCGGTCCCACCCTTGCCTACAGTGAAATAGCTTTTGGGCTGGCAATGAGCACTGCTGGTTGCTTTTGCGGCAAGATAGAATTGGTGTTTTAGTGGCGACCGAGGGGCTTTCGGTCGCCTTTTTTCACCTGTCGCGCGCTTGTAGTAAACAAAGGAGTAGTGCCGCGGCCAGAATATTGATCGATAGAGAAGCATTTTAGCGAGCAGAGATTATTGGGGTGGACTAATGCTCACAGCTTGGGACAGGTGATGGACGTGGAGGAGTTGAGCTGTTCAGCAGTGGCACTATCTTCTGAAAATATGACAAAGCATTGATCAACCATAAGATAAATTTTCCCATTATTCTGTGGTTAAAATTGTCTTTATTTTTCTGCCGCTCGCCCAAAATGACGCTGTAATCGACAAATAGCTGGTACCAACACCGGCAGGTAATTTACTGATGCACGATTCAAAGCAATCTAAAACAGGAAAGATCAGCTACTTTTCCTCGGGAGTTATTAGCGTATGCCTGCATCTTGCAGTGCTAGTAGGGATGTTCGTTTTTGCTCGTACGATGCAGAAAGAAGAGAAGCCTGAGCCGCTGAAAGTAAAGTTGTTGACAGAGGCACCGGCGAAACTCGTGCAGCCTAGCCCACCAGAAATTATTCCGCCCAAACTCGAGCCACCCAAACTCGAGCCACCCAAGCCTGAGCCGCCCAAGCCTGAGCCGCCCAAGTCTGAGCCGCCCAAGCCTGAGCCGCCCAAGCCTGAGCCGCCCAAGCCTGAGCCGCCCAAGCCAGAGCCGCGCAAGCCTGAGCCGCCCAAGCCCGCGCCGCCCAAGCCTGCGCCGCCCAAGCCTGCGCCGCCCAAGCCTGCGCCGGAGCCGGTCAAGCCCCGGGTTCAATCTTTGCAAGAGCGTATGCGTTTAGCTAAAATACAAGGGACTTCGGTTCCAGCCACTAGAACTCCCTCCAGGACGGAGTCAAGCAGTAATATCCGCAACCGTCTGATGCGCAATGTTGCCAAGTCGGTCAGCATCCCTCGGTCGTCCCCGTCTAGCAGTGAAATGACTTTAGCAGAGCGCGAGGCAGTGAATTATGCCGAACAGGTGGTCAATCCTCGTTTGACGCCTATTTGGAACGATGTCGGCCCTTCCCGCGGAGATTTGGACGGCGCGCAGCCGACGACAGTAGAAATCGTGTTTACAGTCTTGAGCAATGGCAAAATTACGTTGCCGCAAATTTCTCGTCGTTCCAGCTCAGTCGCAATGAATCAAGCGGCGGAGGCGCTGTTGCGGCGCATCCAAGGTATGCAATTGCCTGGTTTGTCGGCATTCGGCATCAAGTCGCCGAAGTTAACTATCCGCATCACTTTGACCGCGCAGGCCAACCAAGGCTAGCGATTACTGCTAAATAACCGGGCGAATAGATTTTTGCCAGTCTATCGCTGGAAGGCGCAATGCCTTGGAGTTGTGGCTTTTTTTGTGTGAGGAGGATGCACAGGAAGCCCGAATACGAAGTCTAAGCTTGTTTTGTCAACCACCCCGAGATTACTAATTGGTTTTTCGCTCAAAGCGATTTAGTCAAGGCTAAAACTTGACTGAATCTGTTTTTTTTACAGCTTATTGGATGACTGTATTGATATTATGTTGATTATCTATAATCTTTTTTTCCCACTGCTCTTTTTGTTTTATCTGCCTTATTATTTGCTGCATATCTATCGCCGTGGCAGTTTGAGCGCGGATTACTGGCAGCGCTTTGGCTTTTTCAGTGCCGAACGCAAGGCGCAATTGCGTGCCTTGCGTCAGCCAGTCTGGATCCACGCCGTCAGCGTGGGTGAGACAGTCGCCGCCGCTACCTTTATTAAGGCTTGGCTGAAACGCCATCCGGACGAGCAAATAGTCTTTTCTTGCGGGACCTCGACCGGCTTCGCGACTGCGGCCCAGAAATTGCCCTCGCAAGTATCGCGCATCTATTGCCCAATGGACTTCTTTTGGGCGGTCAGGCACGCATTGCGGTTAATCCGCCCGCGGATGCTGGTGATTTTTGAAGTCGAGATTTGGCCGAATCTAGTGCTGCAGGCGTCCCGGCGGGGTTGTCAAGTCGTGCTAGTAAATGGCCGGATGTCGGATAAATCGAGCCACGGCTACGCTCGCTGGAAATTTATCTTCCAGCCGATCTTCCAGGCGTTTTCCTGCTTGTGCGTGCAGACGCCTGAGGATGCCGAGCGCTTGGCCCGAGTGATAGGCGAGGATGAGCGGATAAAAGTCTGCGGGACGATGAAGTTCGACCAAGTGCCGGACCTCGAGTCGGCAGCAAAGAATGCCGAATTGGATGCCTGTTTTGGGGCTGAGCAGCGCGTGGTCTTTGTCGCCGGCAGCACCCATTCTGGCGAAGAGGAACTGGTCTGCGACTGCTATCGGGCCTTGAAAAACGACTATCCAGAGCTGAGGATGGTGCTGGTCCCTAGGCATCAGGAGCGGGCGGCTGAAGTCGAGAATGTCTTGCGCGCCCGCCAGTTGACCTGGCGCTTGTTACGGCCTGGGCCGGGTCAGGTCGTAGCGCCTGCCCCAGTCGATGTGCTGCTAGTCAATACTACCGGTGAGTTGATGAATTTCTATGCCGCGGCTGATATCGCCTACGTCGGCAAGAGCCTGGCCGGCCAGACAGGCGGTCATAATATGATCGAGCCGGCTATCTTCGGCAAAGCCATCCTGTATGGAGTGCACGTCGAGAATTTTCGGGCTGTAGCGGCGCTCTTTCAGCAAGACCAAGCGGCCATTGAGCTCGCCAGTGACGACGAGCTGCAGCAGCAGCTGCGATGCTTGCTGGCCGAGCCGGCTAAGCGCGTCTTCTTGGGCCGTAAGGCCCGCCAAGTGGTGGATAAATATCGCGGCTGTATTGACAAGACCTTGGATTATCTGGCGAAACTATGAATGACAGCGGCGAAGAAACATACTGGCATTTAACTATTGCCTATGACGGTAGTAATTATTTCGGTTGGCAAGTGCAGCCTAAGCATAAGACCGTCCAAGGCGAATTATTGCGGCGCCTGCGCCTGCTGCTGCGAGACCCAGAACTGCGTATCTATGGCAGCAGCCGCACTGATGCTGGAGTGCACGCCCTGGACCAGCAGGTGAGTTTCGCAGTCGTGCTGCCACAGCCGTTCTCGGCAGAGGAGTTCGCCGCGAAATTGAATCGCTGGTTGCCGGATGATATCGTGATTAAAGCGGCCAGGATTTGCCCGCAGCCTTTCAATGCCCGCTATGACAACGCCGGCAAAGCATATACTTATTGCCTCTCGCCGGGCAAGAAGGTCAATCCGCTGTGCTCGCGTTTCGTCTGGCGCACACCGCGGCCGCTGGATTTAGCGGCAATGCGGGCGGCGGCCAAGCATCTGGTCGGCACGCTAGACTTCGCGTCTTTCGGCGTCAATCCCGGTCGGGTGTTGGACAGCACAGTGCGAACTGTGCACCGCTTGGAGATTCTCGAACAAGATGGATTGTACTATGTCAACATCCTGGGTGAGAGCTTCCTTTATAAGATGGTACGCAGCATTACCGGCTATCTGGTGCATATTGGGCTGGGGCACGCCCAGCCTGAAGACAGCCTGACGGTCCTAGCTGGTAAACAGCGCTCACTGGCAGCCGATAGCGCGCCGCCACAAGGGCTGTTCTTAGCCAAGGTCTTTTTCGGCCCCGAAGAGTGGCACGACTATCAGCCCATACTGCCACCGTTCCGTTTGACCGAAGAGGAGTAGCCAAGGCGTCCTCTCTGTCGGGGGAGGTACCGTCGTCGTCCTCGCCGATTGGCGCTAACTTA
>CAZUCG010000234.1:0-5154 GCA_964619145.1 uncultured Lentisphaeraceae bacterium
GTATTAGGAAGTGTAACGTATTAGGTCCACTGCACAACCCGGCAAATCTGGGCGGCATCGAGGCCTGCGAGCAAGTATTCCCGGGCATAGCGAATATCGCGGTTTTTGACACCGCCTTCCATCAGACTATGGGGCCAGAGGCATATATGTACGCGCTGCCGCGCGAATACTATGAAAAATACGACGTCCGCAAATATGGTTTTCACGGCACCAGCCATCAGTTTGTCTATTACAGCAGCTGCGAATTCCTCGGTTTGGACCCGTCTCAGGCAAAAATCATCACCTGCCACTTGGGCAATGGCAGCAGCTTGGCGGCTGTCAAAGGCGGCAAAGTTGTTGACACCAGTATGGGGCTCACGCCGCTGATGGGTTTAGTAATGGGGACTCGGTGCGGTGATTTAGACCCAGCGGTAGTGCCGTACCTGATTCGGCAGACTGGCTGTACTCCGGAGGAGATCGATACAGTGATGAATAAGCAAAGTGGCTTCTTGGGTGTATCAGGCATCAGCAGTGATATGCGCGACATCGAGGCGGCCGCAAAAAGTGGCAACACAAATGCCCAGGATGCTTACAATATGTTTATTCATCGGTTGCTGCATTATCTTGGCGCATACTACTTGCTGTTGGGTGGTGCAGAGGCCATTGTCTTCACCGGCGGCATTGGTGAAAATGGCAAGCGTACCCGACGGATTATCACCGAGCGCCTATCTGTGTATGGCGTGGAGTTAAATTCTGAAGCTAATGCTGTCTGTGGCAAACAGATCATCATCAGCAAACCAGGCAGCAAAATCACAGTGCTGGTAACTCCTACTAACGAAGAGCTCTTGATCGCGCGTGAAACTGCCAATCTGGCGTTGAAATAAACTACTTGCTAAATCAAAAAGGAAAATGCAATGGCTGGTTTGATGAATGAGTTGTTCCCCAAAGCGGCATCTGCCGGTTTGGCCTTGATACTCCCGGAAGGACAGGACCCGCGGATAATGCAGGCCGCAAAAATTATCGCGGAAAAGAAAATCGCGAAGGTAAAAATATTGGCTACTGCCGACGAGGCAGCAGCGGCAATGCAGGGTATTTCCTTTCGTGGCTTGGATGTAGAGATTATCGATTACCTGGCTTCACCAGAATTCGACCGCTTGGCGAACGTTTTATACGAGCGCCGAAAGGCCAAGGGCCTGACAGAAGAACAGGCTAGAGCGATGACTAAGAACCGTTTGTATTTCGCCAACCTGATGCTGAATCAGGGGCTGGTCAGCGGCTTGGTCGCTGGCTCCATTGCCTCGACGCCCGAGATGCTGCGCAGCGCGTTCCATTGCGTGGGCACTGCGCCCGGAATCAAGACCGCCAGCAGCTGTTTCCTGATGGAGCTGACCCAACCGACGCCGGCCGGTGATAATACCTTGATTTTTGCCGACTGCGGTGTTAATCCCAACCCCTCGGCTGAGGATCTAGTCGATATCGCCATAGCGACCATCAAGACGCATCAGAAATTGCTTGGCTCACAAGCAAAATTGGCCTTTCTGAGTTATTCGACCAAGGGCAGTGCGAAAGGCGAGCTGGTAGACAAGATGGCCACGGCGGCCGAGTTGACGATTGCTAAGGTGGCCGAACTCGGCCTCGACGCATTAGTGGACGGTGAGTTACAGGCCGACGCGGCCCTGCTCCCCGGCGTGGCCAGCGCCAAAGCTCCGCTAAGCCCCTTGCAAGGTCAAGCCAATATCTTGATCTTCCCAGACTTAAATTGTGGGAATATCTGTTATAAGATGACTCAGCGACTGGCCGGTGCCGAGGCCTTTGGGCCCATTCTGCAGGGCGTCGCCAAGCCCATCAATGATCTGTCCCGCGGCTGCAGTGTTGAGGATATCGTCGGCGTAGCCGCCATCACCGCCTGCCAGGCGATGTGAGTAAATTTTTTTAGCAATACCATAAAATAACCAGCCCTGCCAAGTATTATCTTTGCCAGCGCTGGTTTTATTTTGTCTGCAGCAGAGGAGAAGCATTTCGCGTCAGGGAGTCCCCGGACGACAGAGTTAGCCAGCCCCAAAACTGAATTATCTGCTGGCTTCTTCTGAGATGCGTAGAAGCTCGTCCGATATAATTTATTCTGCCGCCTCAGTGTCGGCAGTTACTGAGATCGCCTCCAGTTCAAACACTGAAATAGCGGCGATACGGATCAACTCATTAGCCGGCATTTTGCTCGCCCAGACCCGGATGTTGCTGGTGCCTGGTGCTGCCGGCACCGTAAAGTCAACCGTCTGGCTTTGCCAATCAGTGCTTGACTGCGGACGGGCAGAATGGTGTTTCTGATCAGCGGTTTTGACACCCAGAATGACTTGGCGAGGATAATTGCTTTGCAGCTTGGCCGTAACCCGATAGCGTTTACCCGGAGTCAACTTCAGGTTACTTGACAACAATAAATTACCGCCACCGTCCTTGAAGCCGATAGCCAGCGCGCCAGACACATCTTGCTGCTCAGCACGCTGATAAATGACCTGGCGATACTCAGCCGCAGGCTGGTCTTTATTTTCAGGAGTCATCGACAGGCCCCAGCCTTTGGGCAGGCTGCTCGACGAACCGCTTTCAGCCGTTTGAGCCAAAGTCTGGAAGTCACCGCTCGGCAAGAGGTTCTCGCCGCACTCTTCCCAGACGACTTGAGGCTTAATTATCGGCTTCCCGTCTTCGTCTAATTCTTCTTCCTGCAACTCCCGCAACGAAACAGAGTCCAGCCAGGCGGCTTTGCCGGCATTAGTCTTACTGCTCCAAACTCTTAAAGTCACCATCCCGGAATTTCCCGGCGTAACGAAGTCCACGCTCAGCGGCTGCCAGTCCAGCTTGTCCACTGCCCGGACCTGATGGCCTTTGCCAGCAGCATCAAGAACCACCAGGCGCAAATTCAGCGGTTCTTCACCGCGAACAATCGCGCTGGCCCGATAGCGTTTACCTGGCTCCAAAGGCACATTCTGGGATAAGACCCAATTGCCAGAAACGCCCTGGTAGGCAATTTTCAAAGACTGGGTGCCAGTCTGGAAATTCTCGCGGTCGTAACTGATATGTTCCGCAGTCGGGTCGATGACTTTCTCATTCGAAGAACGCAGCGATAATTTCCAGCCCCGGTGCAACGGATTATCTAGTTCTGGGCTGTCCAGCGACTCGCTGGTGGATTGATCGGCATTCAAAGCCAGCTCTGGGCCAATTTCGCGGAATTGGCGCAAAGGCAGGAGTGTGCCGGATAATTCCAGCCAGCGGAAATTCTGGTCCTGGCTCAGCACACAGAGATACAGACTCTCGCCCCGGGCGACTTGTCGCCCCAGCCATTCCTGGCTAGGCGGAGGCAGGTCTTCCTCAGCCTCAATAAGCACAGAGGCCGGCAAATAAATATCTGGCCCATTGGCAGGCTGCAGATTTTTATCGAGCGCGACCGGGTGTTCGACATTGATAAAGCGGTTGCCGCTGATCAACTCGCCCTGCCCTGGAGCTTGTCCAGAGAGCGAGAAGCCGACTTTGGCATTGACGATTAAGTTGTTCAAGAAGGTGTTTTCGTAGCCGCTCCGCACCACGAAGGCCTCATTTGGCATATCGTACACCACATTTCCAGCCCAGATAGAGCGGCCGGCATTGCATTCAAAGCCGAAGCTCTCCGCCTGCGACAAGGCCCGGCCATCGACGACGTTATTCATCACCGAGGCAAAATGCTCTTTGCCACCAGTTTTGATTTCAATTACCGAGCGCCAGCCAGAATTGGTGCAGATATTCCCTTGCACTATGGCCCGATTGGCCTTCAGATAGATGGCCGCGCCAGCCAGACGGCGATGCTTATGTGTCTCAGTGTCAATCCTGATGCCGGCGAGCTCATTCCCTTCGCTGTCAGTCATAATTTGGCCAATTTCACCCGGCACGGCCTGACCGCGGTTGACATCGCGAATGATATTGCCGATGACCGAGATATTATGGCCATAAATCAGAATGCCCTGGATATAGGAATCATTCAAAGTAGCCCTCTGGCCCCCACCTAATAATTGGTTGTTCTGGACGATGGCGTTGGGCAAATGCGTGGTGCAACCATCAGCAATCTGACCTGCCTTGCCCAGCATCATCCCGCGCCGACCAAAATTGCGGATGACATTGCCGCGAACGACTGCGCCGCCTGGGACCGGGCAATTCACCATCAATGCTTCGTCGCAGTTGACAAAGGTGCTGTCTTCGACCCGAATTTCCCCCAGTGACGGCAGGATAAAACCGATGGCTTTCTCAACACAGTCGAAAAAGCAATTCGTTATTTCGACCCTGGCGACGCCTTTTTTCTCTTCCTTTTGCTGATATCCATCAATGCCATTAAAAGCATAAATGCCGATATTGCGCATCACCAACACAGGCAGATTGCTGTCATCAGCGGCATTATTCAAGTCGATGGCGCTGGGACGGTCGCTAGTTTTGAAACCACGAGAGCCGCCTGGCGCGCTGCTGCGAATCACTCCGGCCTTGCCGATGCCCTCCAAAACCAATAGTCCGGCTTGGTGCCGGATCAACTCAGGCATCGCTCCAGTGAGCTCGGCGCCATTAGTGAAAATTATAGTCCGGTCCTGGTTAATGACCAGAGTCGTGTCTAGTTGATAGATACCGGGCTGCAAGGTGAGCAAAGAATGCCCAGTCAGCGCGGCCGCGACATCATCACCGGGTTTGAGGGTTATCGAACCGTAAACCGACTGCCAGAAAATTAGCCCAAAACAAACCAGGAGAAACTTCTTCATAAAACATTCCCTATTTCTTTTTTGCAAAATATCAATTAGTTATCGCGGCGTAGGTGGACCAGGTCTCTGGTGTGACTTCCTGAGCACTAAGGGTAGAAACATGGCCATCGACATAAAATACATTGGCTTTGCCAGCGTGACGCAGGTGCAGAGTCCGCGTGCCACCAATTCCCAGCCCACGAGGGCTAGTGTCGGAAGACACGCGAGTGGTAATAAAGTTCGCCTGATAGAGGTCACGCGTATGGATGCTGTCACCGCCCAACGGGGCTTTGTAGGCAATCCGGCTGCTCATAATCGTCCGGGAAATATTGTAGTAGGAATCTGACGCGTAGGCCCCGCGTACGCCCAATTCAGGCAGCCCTTTCTGAATCCCATAGCTGTAACTCCAGGCATCAAAACTTGTGGCATT
>CAZUCG010000235.1:0-5137 GCA_964619145.1 uncultured Lentisphaeraceae bacterium
TACTTCGCAGGGCCAAATGCTTGCTGCACAAGTTTGTGAGTATCCGCGCTGGTCGAATGGCAAATACTGTAATGCCAAAGACTACTGTTTCCGGCAACATCCACTCGATTATTTGGAAGCAATGGAAAAGGTTATTCTTGCCCTCCTCGAGGGTCAAGATCGTCTCGTTGTGGCTGGCATTGCAATTGACACTACTGGCTCGACACCCTGCGCTGTGGACCGCGCAGGAACCCCATTGGCTCTCCTGTCGGAATTTTCCGACAATCCCAACGCGATGTTCATTCTCTGGAAAGACCATACTGGCATTGCGGAAGCTGCCAGAATAAACGCCTGTGCGGATACTTGGGCAGGAGTAGATTTTCGCATTTATGGGGGGGGCGTTTACTCGTGTGAATGGTTCTGGAGTAAACTCTTGCACATATTGCGGAATGATGAAAAAGTTCGTTCTGCTGCATTTAGCTGGGTTGAGCATTGTGACTGGATTACAGGAGAACTTGCCGGAGAAACCGACCCACTGACGATGTGCCGCAGTCGTTGCGCCGCAGGACACAAGGCGATGTGGCATACAGCGTGGGGAGGCCTGCCGTCAGATAAATTTCTCACAGCAGTCGATCCCCTGCTAAAAGGATGGCGCGACCGGCTTTATGCAGAAACCCACACTGTTGACCAGCCAGTTGGAACACTTTCGCCTAAATGGGCAGAAAAACTCAGATTACCGAGTTCAGTTATCATCGCAGGCAGTGCTTTAGACTGCCATGTGGGGGCAATTGGTGCAGGCATCCGTCCTGGTCAAATGGTCAAAGCCATCGGCACCAGCACCTGTGATATTATGGTCACTGCGGAGTTAAAAAACTGTATTCCTGGCATTTGCGGGCAGGTCGATGGTTCTGTCATCCCCGGCATAATAGGTCTTGAGGCAGGACAATCGGCCTTTGGGGATATCTACGCTTGGTTCAGGCATTTTCTTTCTTATGCTGGTAACATTAGCTTAGAACAATTAGAAAAAGAAGCAGCTTCACTTGCTCCCGAGACAAACAAGATTATTGCTCTTGATTGGTTCAATGGTCGCCGCACACCTGATGCCAATCCACTTCTCTCTGGGGCAATTTTTGGACTTGATCTTGCTTCAACACCCCCGATGGTCTATCGAGCCTTGGTAGAAAGCACTGTGTTCGGTTCACGGGCAATTATCGCTCATCTGCAGGAGGCTGGAATTCCAGTCAAGAGTATCGTTGCGGTAGGTGGGATCAGCTGGAAATCTGAATTTATTATGCAAATGTGCGCCGATGTATTTCAGTTGCCAATAAAAGTTTCTGCCAGCAAACAGGCCTGCGCGCTTGGAGCAGCAATGATTGCTGCAACCGTTGCTGGACTTTATCAATCACTGCCGGAAGCAATGGAGAATATGAACCCAGGAATTGAGCGTGAATATATTCCCAATCCGGCTTTGCGTGCTTTTTACGACGCTCGTTATGCACGTTATCTCGAATTGGGAAAAATGTGGGAAGGATCTATTATTCATAAGTAACAGCAGTGACATTCCTGGCAGTAATAGGGTTGGACGCAAAGCGGTCTACCCAATAAACAAGGATATCTTAAGCGGGTGCCGCAGAACGGAAGCACTTCTGGGCGGCCGCCAGTGGCAGCCCACAGAACGGGCGCAAGCGGCAGTCAACAGAACGGGGGCAGCGAGTGCCCACAGAACGGTTGCACTTCTTGGCGGCAGGTTTAAGCCAGCGTCAGGGTGTCGTTTGCCGATAGTGTCAGGGGCTCGGGGAAAGATACCCCGGCATCGATATTGATGGAGGTTACGGAGTGAGAGTTTTTGCAGACGGCGGAGGCGTTGCCGGCCAGGAATGTCTTTAGGACAATTTTGCCGTATAAGACCTTGAGGGTCCGATTGCCATTATCGGCGCGGGCGAATGTCCCCCAGACGTGACCGAGACTCCAGAAGGTCTGGAATTTCCCTGGGGAAGCGGGAGCAAAGCCGAGCATCCCATTAGGGATGTCGTATTTAAAGCCGGCATAAGCGACCAGCAGGCCGTAGCTGGCCATACTCCTGGCGTAGTTGCTGCCGCACTCCATCTCATTCCAGGGATTGCGTTTACAACCGTCGTAATGCTCTCGGATGGAGCGCACGACTTTCACTGCTTCGGGCAGCATTCCGACATAGAGCAAATGGGTGGCGTAGGCATACTCGAAGCCGTGCATCGTTTCGGAGTTATAACAGATGGGAATCACGGGTCGATTTCCGTGTGGCCAGGTACAAATCCAGACCCCGCCTTCGTCATTGAGGGAATAATTTCGCCAAAGGTTGGTTTCGTCGCGCATTGAGGGCCTGTAATTGTACTTAAAAATCGCCTGCAGGGTCGCCAAATTCTGTTCTGGGGCAAAGATTTCGCCGATGCCATAAAGGTGTGCGTAGCATTGGGCCAGCACGGCATCGATGCCGCAGCCATCAGCGATTTGGTAGCGAATCTGCTGATGCTCGGCATCCCAGTAATACTTCTCGGCATTTTCATAAGGTTCCAGCAGTGAACGGTCGGCAATATTTATCTTCTGGCAATAATATTCGCCATTGAACAAGTTTTTGTCCAGCCAATTTCGGCCTGAGCGGTAAATTTTCCGGCACAGGCTGGCGAATTCGTGATCGTCATTGATCGCCGCCAATTCCGCACCGCAGAGCAGAGCGCCGAGATAATGGCCGGTCAGCCAGGCATTAGGGCCGAACAATTCGATATCGAGGGTATTGTGCTGCCGGCCAGTCAGGATGCCGCTTTGTTGTGGGTCCCAGCGATGGATATTATTAGGGCTCCAGGCGTATTCGATAGTTCGTTTGATGGTAGGCCAGCAATATTTCAGGTACTTTTCATCGCCAGAAATCTTCCAGTCGCGGTAGATTTTCATCACATCGCCGAATTGTCCATCGACGCAAGCTATGGTATTCTCTGCCTTCGCCTTGATTCCCAACGGCAGCTGCAAACGGAATCGGCAGGCACCGAATTCATCGACGCTATATTTCAGATGTGATGCCCGCATAGAGCGTTCTAATTCCGGGAACAGGAATGGCAAGACCTGGGCATAATTCCAGACGTGTGAGCAGGAACCTTCGCACGAGCCCCAGCTTTGGCCGACGCCCTCCCAGCCATAGAAAGTACCATCTTGCAGTCGCAGGCAGGTCGGGCTCTTCAGCAACGAGATATTTGCCGAGACGGCCTCGAGCATCTCTTTGGGGATAGTGCTGGCAAAGAGCGCCTCAGCGAAAATCCTGGTATTCTTCTGCAGGCGGTCATACTCGCGCAGGGCATACTGACCGGAGTCCTGTGAATCACGCCACTGGGTAGCGTAATAATTTTTCCAGCGATTGGGGATGCCCGCGGCGGCGGCTTGCTGGTCGGCATCCGGTCGCCAGTCATTGCGCCGATTGGGGACATTCCAGGTAATAACGAAGCGCACCTTGCGGGTCTCGCCGGCCTGGAGCGAGAAATGCGTAGCCAGCAAGCCGATTTTCACTCCCGCGAGCGGGTTCTCATAATGGCGGTTGACAAAGCGTCCGCCGCGTTGCAAATCATAGTAGTAGCTCTCCTGGTGGTCACGCCAGGAGCCACGAAAGAAATATTCTTGGAAAGAGATATTTTCTGTCTTCTCATCCAGGGTCAGGGTGAGGTCTCCATAGAGGAAATCATTCTGGTCACCGCCGCGGGTCACGGTCAGTTGGTTTCCGGCGACTGTATTAAAGCTGTAGTCCTCGTGGCTCCAGGGATTATCCAGCACGCCGATAGCGGTAAAATCCACTGCTGTGGGCATTGTATTGCTGACTTCGATTTCCAGGAATGCCGCCGGCAGGCTAGAGTCCCGCGCTTCACCGGGGACTAGTACGCTCCAGCCGTTCAAGGTGATTTTAGCGGGGAACTTCTCGCCGGCGAACTTCACGCTCGCAAACGGATATTTGGCGAGGAAAGAATGTTTGCGGAAATGCGGCCAGTTGCAAAGGGTATTTTCCGCTGGTCCCCAGCCGAAGCCGCTATGGGTTCCGACTGGTGCCCCTAGTGAGCCGGTATAGGGTGGTTGCAAGTCGCCATTAAGGAGCCGGAAATCAAGGACCTTACCCGCCTGTTCGGCGCGAAGGCAGAAATGCGTCAATCCGCAGCGGCTGCCTTTATTGGCGCGGTTAAAAATTTCCCAATCCACCAAGGCGCCATTGCCGGCCAGGCCGATGCAGCCCGAGCCGACGCCGCCCAGAGGGAATGAAATCACGGCAGTCTTCGATTTTGCATAACGCATAATGGCAATTCCTTCGGCAACGATTCGGAGGTAAAAAAGATTCTACGAGGGTTAGTTAATTACTGGTCAGACCGATAATATAACCACGCTTTGCATTTTTCCGCCTACAGCGGCTTCTTTTTGTTGTCCAATCGCTACCTGGGCTCCTGATCCAGTGCATTTCCAATCACTTTCCGGTCACTTCCCGTAAATTCGTCGGTGGGCGCAGTTTGTTTTTTTCAAATACAACTTATATTATAGAACTACGTATTATCAGTGTGTCATTAATATCAAGGGTGGTTATGCTAATCAAAGCAAAAAAATATCTCGCGTCGATTATATTGTTTGGTTTGCTGTTGCCGGTATTTGCTCAGCAGGACACTAGTTCAGGCTTATTGGATATGGCGGCATTAAAAGCCTCGCTGGCTGACACGACTCTCGAAGCCTATCCTGACGCTGACGATGTGATGCTTGACGACTACATCCAGGTCCGCTATGAGCAGGATGGCACCTCGATAACTTGGGACGATACTCTGATTAAGGTCCTAACTCAGAAAGGCCGTGATGACAATCGGGCTATCCGGTTACATTTCCACGCCGGTTATGGCACGGCCGAATTTGTCTTCGTGCAAGTAATTAAGCCGGACGGCAGTGTAAAGAGCGTTGATTTGTTGAAGCAGTCCCAGGTGATGATCAATCGTTCACAGATGAGTTCAAATATCTATGACCCGCAGCAGAAAATCAACCAAGTCAACATCGCGGACTTGGAGATTGGTGATGCGGTGCGCTACTATACCTGCCGGAAAGTATTTAAGGCTCGGGTGCCTAATACCTTCAGCGATTTTCAAGTACTGGAATACACCAGTCCTATCCG
>CAZUCG010000236.1:0-5129 GCA_964619145.1 uncultured Lentisphaeraceae bacterium
GCGCGGCTTGGGGATGAGCTTCTTCCCGAGCCTTGTGCAAAAACAGATGCCCGGACTCAGCGCAGGGCAACAGCTGCACCGCCGGGGTGATTCCCCGCAACTGCCGCAGGCCGACCTCGGCCCGAGAATGGAGCTCCGGAGTATCAAAACTATGGGGCATAGCCACCACAGCCGCACAAGCTAGGGATTTCTCCCGGGCATAGCGCAGCGTCTCCAAAGTGTAGTAATAGCCGGTCCGACCACCTAGGCCAGTCACGACTAGCAGCAGCTGAATGGTCGGGAATTGTGCCTCGAGCGCCTCGTGTAACACCTGCAACGCCTGTTGTTCAGCCGGCAAATTAGCGGATTCACCCTCGGCGAAGGTCGGTTCTGGCACCGGCAATAAGACTGTATTGAGGCCATTCAGGAGCTTCAATGGCTCGGGGTCGGAATCCATAGCACAGATCCGCAATCCAGGCAGGCTGCCGCGCTGGAAGACGTAATACGCCGCCCGGCCGCCGGCATTGCCCACGCCCAGCAACAGCATATTCGTTTCGCCGGTATTTTGTACAATCGCCATAATAATTATTTTGCTAACTAGACCCCATCCAAAAAGGGCTCATAGATCGCTTTGTCCGTAGATTACCCAGATTTCAATGATTCTTTAGGGAGATTTTCAAAAATGAGCGTTGTCTTTTTCGCAAAAGCCGTGTTTTCGCGGCTGCGACACGTAATGTAATTTACCGGTTGGAGTTTCGTTCACTGTGCTAACCCGATATTCAATGACACTAAAAAAACGATCTTCAACACTCGAGTTTCCATAATTGCGGTGAAATTCTGCCAAAAACAAAAAATCTGCGCCAATCTGCGGATAGACCTCTCCTCTTGATTGTCTTCTGCAATTTTTTGCGTTTTTAGCGGTTGAAATTATCTTTGCCTTTTGGGATGCCCTCTAACTAGAAATGTCGGCTAAATGCGCCTGCAATAGCGCAGGATACAGCCGCGACTATCAGAACTGCGTTCCTAGATCACCAATCGAAGACAATTTTCCAAGTCTTTTTCCACCATTCCAAGGTCGAATCGAGCGGCGAGACATTGCTCTTAATCTCCCGGGAGATCTGTAAATCACGGTGCCCGGCTCGCAAGAGCCCCAGGACAGTATTGAATTGCGGTAGTGGCTGGAAGTCTGCCCTGCCTGTGACCCGGTACGGCTGGGCAATCGCGACTTTGCGATTAAAGACCGTGGCCGCCAACTCCGTGATGTGCGGAATGCGGGCGCCGCCACCGGAGAGTAATACCCGGTTACCTAACCAGCTGTAGGCGCCAGAATCATCCAATTGCCGGCGAATCAGCTCGAATAGCTCTCGTAGCCGCGCCTCAATGACTATCTCGACACTGGAAGCCGGCAGCAAGCGTTTTTTGCTGACAGTATCTTGGCCGATAGTAATCATCCGGGCACGGTGGTCCTTGGTCGCCACCGCAGTACAATGCAAGGCGCCGAGCTGGGTCAACAGCGAGCAGGCGGTGGGGAACGGCAAATCGAATGCGATGGACAGATCGTTGGCGATATGGTCGCAGCCAATGCTGACTTGTCCGAGATAAAAATGCCCCACCGAGGTCGGCATAGCAATAGAAGTCATACCCGCGCCGATATCGATGACCAGCGCCAAGGCGTCATCAGAGGCGCCGGGCGGAAAGACAGCAGAGCTGACTGCCAGAGGGGCATAGGTAACCGGCGCCATCGACAGCTTGCCGATGTTTTCCGACAACAAACAATATGTCGTATTAGCACGCGGTAAATCTGCCAAAAAATACTGCGTCTCCACTTCCAAGGAGCTTGAGCATTGCCCAATGGGATTGAACAACACCCGGCCATCCGATAAACGCGACAAGCGATTTACAGCCTGGGGCAAACGGAATTTCCCGGCCGGCACTTCGAGGATATTTGTCTGCCGGGCTGCTTCTTCGATATCGCTTTGCCGCACCAACCCGACGTCATCAGGGATATTGACCGTACCGGTGACCTTGATGGTCTCAATAAAAGGCCCGGATAAGGCCATAAAGAACGGCTCCGGCAGCGGGAAGTTTGCCTCCTCTTCTACTTTCGCCAAGGCTAGTGCGACTTGGCCAGATACGACCCTCGTATCGACGGCCTCGCCCTTGCACATTTTCAAAGTAGGGACTTCCGCAAATGCCAGCACCGACAGGCTATCTCCAGGCAGAAATTCTCCCAGCAAGACCTTACAAGTGGCGGTGCCGATTTCGACCCCGGTATATATTTCCCGCTGACTCTTCACCGTCAATTATCACCTTCATTCAAGCTATTGTCGCTGCACTGTCGTACTTGTTTAAATATACCTTGAAAACGTTATTCTGCAAGCCTGCCGGCGTATAAAGCGACAAAGTCAACACTTCGATAAAACCCTCGACTCTAGCAACCGGCAATACCGAATCAGGCTAATACACAAGTGCGCTTTAGCAGAACTAAAAAGCTGGGCTAAGTGTCAGCCAGCCTCAGATAGGCGGCGAAATAGCGCTGGCCGAGTTCACGAGCGCTGGCAGCGCAAAAATGCACTCGATCAACTTTGGCTGTCAAGCCCTCCGAGGTAACAAAGCCCAGCTGGGGCAGCTCTGCTACCACCGCCTGAGTGGCGGCATTGATTGGCCCGACGACGTACTCTGGAGCAAGATAGCGCCCTAGCTCAGCACAGATAAAAGGCACCCTCGAGAGGTCTAAATCTTCCCGCAAGCGAAGAACCAGCGCCCGCAATTCAGCCTGGTACTCGGCATTCTGTTGTTTGGCGTCAGTCTCGCCCTGATGCCAAAGAATGGCCACGAACTCGCCGTCGGCCTGAGCTGAACGCGCTCGCCGAATGCTGTCGTCATACGGATACTCGCCAACGTTGAATTGCAGGCCCGGCCGCCAGGCCGAAATCGGCGAGCCGCCGACAGCACACGGCACTAGACCGACCGACCGACCGGGGTGCCTGGCCAGCAACATTTTTCCGAAAGTCCGACCTGGGCCAGTACCTGCGAAAGCTCGGTCGAAATGCACCGGCTCAGACGCCGGCTGCCAGTGCAGATTGGCAGCGAGTTTCTCTAATCCGGGGATGTCTTGCAAGTCCTCCGACTCGACTTCGCCGCGACCAGCCATATTAGATTGACCGATAAGCAACACCAAGAGTTTCTTTTTTAGCATAAAATTGCCTGCGTTAGCAACCGCACCTAAAATAAATAAACCTCGTCCAAAGTGGTAGTTATTAGTTGTTAGTTGTTAGTTGTTAGTTGTTAGTTTTAGAGGGCGCGAATAGCGAATTAATGCTCGCTATTTTAACAACTTATCAGGATCAAAAATCTTACCTCACTGAGAGAAATCAGCGAAACAGTTAATTTAGTCAAAAAAAGATATTTTGCCCAAAAAAGCACAAAAAAACTCCCTCTCGAGGTGAAAGATTAAAAAAATGGCGTATAGTTAGATGTGTCAATAAACATAATAAGGACTTGAAAGGCTAATGGAAGAACGAATCTGGGAACTTAACGAAAAAAATGAATGTCGTATTCAAGAATTGATAGAAGAAGCCGGTGTAACCCGTCCGACTGCCCTGGTATTGTTGGCTAGAGATATCAATCCGGAACAAGTACACGACTTCCTGAACCCTGAATTGAAAAATATCGGCGACCCGTATTTATTATCAGGGACACGCGAGGCTTCTGCTCGCCTCTGGCAGGCCATCCAAGAAGGCCAGCGAATTATCATCCACGGCGACTATGATACCGACGGCATCACCGCCTCAGCACTGTTGGCCTGGGTCCTGCGCAATAATGGCGGTAATGTCGGTTGTTATCTGCCCCATCGCATCGATGATGGCTATGGGCTGACAGCCGAATCCATCGCCAAGGTCTCCGCTGGCAATTGCGATTTACTCTTGACCGTGGACTGCGGTATCACCAGCCACGAAGCAGCACTTGCTGCCCAGGGCATCAACCTCGACTTAATTATCACCGACCACCATACGCCTGGACCAGAGGCCTTGAATGCCTTGGCAGTAGTCGACCCCAAGCTCCCCGGCTCCCCAAAAGAAATCCGTGAGCTGGCCGGCGTCGGTGTGGCCTTTAAGGTCGCACACGCATTCTTGAAATATGGCCGCGAGATGGGCTTCGGCGGCGAGGATACGGATTTGCGCCAATGCCTGGACCTAGTCGCACTGGGAACGGTGGCAGACATCGTCCCGCTCCTGCACGAGAACCGTATTTTAGTCAAGCACGGCCTAGGCGTTCTGGCGGCTCAGCAACGACCCGGCATCCACGCATTGTGTGACATCGCCGGGGTCAGAGAGAACCTGGGCACAGCCGACATCACCTACCGCCTCGCACCACGGATCAATGCCACCGGCCGAATGGGTGACCCCACTGACGGGCTCAGGCTCCTGGAAGCCGACAATATGGTGGATGCCTCCGCTATGGCCAAAATCCTCGATTGCCGGAATAAAGAACGCCAGAACATCGAAGAGGCCGTCGTCCAGGATGCAGAGGACCAGATTGCCCGCCGTTACAACCTCAATTCCGCCCGTTCCATCGTAGTCTGGAGTGACGGCTGGCATCAAGGCGTAGTCGGTATCGTCGCCTCACGCCTGACTCGCCGTTACCATCGACCCAGCGTCGTCCTGACCCGCGACCCCAGCGGCCAATTCACCGGCTCGGCCCGCAGCATCAGGATGCTGAATTTGGTCAATGTCTTGGATGAATGCGCCGATACGCTGATCCGCTTTGGCGGGCACGCTATGGCGGCTGGTTTATCCTTGAATGAAGAGATGCTGGAAATTTTTTGCCAGCAATTTGATGTAGCTGTTCAGAAGGTCTTAGGCATCGAGTCGATGAAACCTATGCTAAATATCTGTGGTCAAGTCAGCCTAGATGAACTCGATGATGTCTTTTTCCAGGAACTGCTTATGTTAGAGCCTTTCGGACACGGCAACCCTGAGCCAGTCCTAGTGGCCCGGGGCATTTATTCGGAACGCCGTAGCCTAGCCGGACGGAACCACACTCGCGGCATCCTGCGGGATGAAAATGGCACCCGGATACAATTCATCGCCTTCGGTCGCTTACCCAATGACTTCCCCCCCCAGCCTTGGGATATCGTTTTTTCCCCC
>CAZUCG010000237.1:0-5128 GCA_964619145.1 uncultured Lentisphaeraceae bacterium
AAGTTTTCCTAGGGTATGTGCGTTTAATCTGACAAATGTGCGTTTACTTTTTCAAATGCCGATTGGCGGTTTGGTTGGCGATTTGAATTTTCGGTAGCTGCGGCCTGGTAGTCTTTCGTATGATTTTATAAGCCTGGGTATTATTTTGTTTTTATCCCTCGTTGAGCTTCTTTATGCTTTTTGCTGGCGAGTGATATACTTTACATTCCTTTTTATGCAAATGGCTGGTGCTTATTGGCAGGCAATCTTTGAGCTGTAAATTAGGCCTTGACCAAAAAGGTCAAGCAATAATCAACATTACTCAAGGAGAAAAAAATGCCAGAACAACTTTTCACTGCTAAAGCCCACTCGTGTACAAGTGGACGAGTCTTGTTTTGGGCCTGGTTCTTTCTAGCGCTAATAGCCAGAGGGGGGAATTACTACGTCAGCCCGAGTGGTAATAATGCCAGTAGCGGGTTGTCCTGGCAAGCAGCGCTGGCGTCTGTGCAAGAGGCGATTACCCGCGCCAGCCCGGGAGAGCAAGTTTGGGTCGCGGCTGGTATCTATTGTCCTGAGGAGATTCGGGAACTCGATGCAGCAATGAACTTGGCGTCTTCTTTTGTCCTGACGGATGGAGTGAGCTTGCTGGGCGGCTTTGCCGGTTTTGAAAGCAGCCCGGAAGAACGCCAATATTTTGATCGCGATGGCAACGGATTGGTGGAGGCCTGGGAATTTACCCACGAGACAATTTTGCAAGGACGAGAAGATTTGGCTGGGCAGGTTGTCTGGGGCGGACTAGTCGCTTTCGCAAAGACTGTGTTGATCGATGGTTTTAGCATCCGGGCCGGTCGGGCGTTGGGATTTGCCGAGGATGGTCAAGGTGGTGGGGTATTGCTGCCAGGTAATTGCCGGCTGCAAAACTGCCTGCTGACTGGCAATCTCGCCCGGCAAGGCGGTGGCATTGCCATTCTTGGCAA
The DNA here is from genome assembly GCA_964619145.1 of uncultured Lentisphaeraceae bacterium. GTDB lineage: Bacteria > Verrucomicrobiota > Lentisphaeria > Oligosphaerales > Oligosphaeraceae > JAAZIZ01. Next base: position 957 of record CAZUCG010000237.1, read on the forward strand.
TAGCACAGTTCTTAATTGTGCAATTGTGGACAATGAATTGCTGGCAGAAGGCTGGTTAGGCGAAGGCGGGGGCGTGCTAATGGCTGGCCCGGGGGCTGTCTTGACGAACTCTTTAGTGCTCGGGAATTGCCGCCAACAACGTGGCGCCTGGCGAGGGGGCGCAGGAGTCAGCCTGCAGCAGGGAGGGACGCTGAGATTCTGTACAATCGTGGAGAATTTTGCTGAAAGTGCTGGTAGCGGCATTCACTGTGATGCGTCGCCAGCGATGCTGAGTAGCTGTGTCATTTGGAGCAACTTCGGGCCAATGGAGCAATTGCGACTCGGTGGCGCAAGATGTGAAAATTGCGCTGTCCAAGGGGTTGCGCTGCAAGCAGGCATAATTCCACTGGCCGGCGATAATTGCGGTGTCAATGGCATTGCCGTGAATGATAATCGCCCGACTGCGCTTTATCCTTGTTTCCAAAATCCAGCTATCGGCGATTATCGCCTGGCAGCAGGCTCGTATTTGCTCAACCGTGCTGGCGACAGCATTATAGAGCTGGATGCCTCCCTGGGACAGCGTTGCCAATGCGGGGTGCCTGATATCGGCTGCTATGAATCGCCCTATAAGGGCAATTTAACGGCTGATTTCGGGGTTGAGATGCCTTTGCTCTATGCTCGTCCCAGTCGAGTGCGGCCACTTTATGGCGTTGCGACACCGTCTGACGTTACCGACCTATTCAGTCATAGCTCAAGTGAGGCGACTTGGCTGCAACAAGGCAGCGAGGATTTATTGTGCGGTCTGCGGGTTGGTCCTGTTGAGGTGCATTTGCGGCTTGGTTTGGGCCATAGTCTTGCGGAGTGCTGGAATGATTTTACTGCTAGTAAGATCGTCCAAGTTCAGCCACGGCCGCTGTTTGTGGCAGCCGTTGACCTCGACTGGTATTGGGGCAGCGCCTCCCCGGTTCTAAGTTGGCAGTTATTGGCCGGACATCTGGCCAACGGGGATGTCTTGCAGGGAGAGCTGGCTTGCCCGAGCATTACCGGATTGGGCAGATATCCGATTGCGCAGGGGTCTTTGCAGGTCGCAGATGCTCATAATCGCAGCAATTATCGCTTGACCTTTTATCCTGGGGAATTGCGCTGTTTGGCTGGTCAGGCAGAGCTCCAGCTTGCTTCGCAAGAGAGCGTTTATAACGGCCAGCCTAAAGCGTTGACGGTGACCACCGTTCCGCTAGGACTCGATATTACGCTCAGCTATGAGGGGTGCGGACAAACACATTATCCCGCTACCTCTGAACCACCTCGCACAGCTGGGACCTATTTGGTTACTGCTTGTGTGCAGAATGAACTATATGTCGGCTCTAAGGAAGCCAGCTTGAGTATCCGTCCTGCGCTATTGTATTGCCAGGCGGTGGATCAGGAAAAAGTGTATTTGGCCGACAATCCAGCCTTGAGCATCCGCTATTCGGGTTTCGAGGCTGGCGATACTGTGGTGGACATAGTTCCGCCGGTCGCCAGTACTTGCGCTGACAAGTTCAGTGCCGCCACAGCAGATGGCTATCCAATTATTCTTCAAGGTGGGCAGGCTGACAATTATCAACTCTCATTCCAGAGTGGTACCTTGTTTGTGCGCCCAGCGACACCGCAAATTGTTGGTCTGGAAACTACATCGTCTGTTTACGGTACGCCTTTGCGAGATATTGCCATCTCAGGGCAAGCATTGCATCCTTTGACCGGGCAGCTCGTCGACGGTAGTTTTATCTGGGAATCGGAGTCGCAAATTATTCCGCTCGGCAGCTGGGAAAAAGCTTGTAATTTTGTGCCTGAGGATAGGCAGAACTACCACACTGTCAGCGGCAAATGCCTGGTGACTATCTTGCCGCGTCCGATTCAAGTGACAGCCAACAGCAGCCGTAAGGTTTATGGTGATGATGACCCGCCGTTGACTTTCCAGGTTTCGCAAGGGACACTCGTCCTTGGCGATAGTTTTTATGGCGAGTTAACCCGTGCGGAAGGTGAAAATAGCGGCATTTATGGTATTTATCACGGCAGCCTGAATTTATCAGACAATTATCAGCTCACCTATATCCCCGCGACTTTCAATATTGAGGCCCGACCGCTGAGCGTACAAGCCGATAACCGACAAAAATATGAACACCAACTCGATCCGGTGTTGACTTATCAAGTCGCTGGGCGGGGGCTGGTAAACGGCGACGCATTGAGTGGTTCACTGCTGCGTGAAGCCGGTGAGGAGCCAGGCGAATACAGCATCCTGCAGGGCGATTTAGAGTCTTCGACTAATTATCAGCTGAGCTTCCAGGCAGGCGTGTTTGCTATCCTGGCGCCGGCGTTGCAATTGCGCGAGGAAGCTGCGCTCGTCAACTTGGTTTATGGCGAAGCACTGACAGCTGATTTATTGACTGGTATTGTAGAATTGACCCATACCGGCGAGGAAATTCCCGGGGAATTTGTCTGGGCTAGTGAGGGGGTATATTTCCCCTCTGGGAGTTTTGTTGGCGATTGGTTGTTCTTGCCAGCTGCTGGTTATGACTATCCGCCTTTGGCAGGCAGTTCGGAAATACTAGTCGCTAAAGCGCCGCTGGCTGTAAGTGTGCCGGCCAGTAGCCGTGCTTATGGGCAGGAAAATCCGCAGTTCCAGTTGACCTTCACTGGCTTTGTTCTGCAGGAGGACAGCAGCGTTTTGCTGACCTTGCCAGAAGTGACTTGTAATGCCGATGATAAATCCTTGCCGGGAGAATACTCCGTCGCCATCCACGGCGGATTGGCAGAGAACTACGATTTTATCTCGGCAAGTGGGGTTTTGACAGTAGAAAAAATCCCTCTGGCAGTGCAAGTGCCGTTTCAGAGCAAGCAATACGGCGATCCTGACCCGATACTTGCCTATGCTTGCCTTGCTACTCTTTTGCCGGGCGACAGCATCAGCGGCGCGCCTGGCCGGTCGGTTGGCGAAGTTATCGGCGATTACACCTATACTGTTGGCAGTTTGTCACTGCCGATATACTATGAACTTGTCTTACAGGGAGAGAGTTTTCGCATTCTGCCCCGACAGCTGACAATTAAGGCTGATAATCTATATCCGTTGTATGGAGAGAGTATCCCATCTTTAACATACAGCATTCAGGCTGGGACTATGCTGCCCGGCGATGAACTCAGCGGAGAACTAGAATGCTGGTACAATAAAATCGATGCCGATTTCCCCATCGAGATTGGCAGCTTGAGTGCTGGTGGCAATTATCAGATCAATTTCTTGCCAGGAATTTTTCATTTTCGCAAACGCTCTTTGACTATCAAGGCTATGGATTGCAGTAAGGAATATCTCTCCTTGGACAACTTTAGCAGGAGCTGGCGAATCATAGCAGGTTCGTTGGTTGAGAATGACTTTTTGGCAGTGAATTTATGTCGTGATCCAGGACAAGAAATTGGCCATTATGCTATTCGGCTGTCCGCCTTGAATATCTCGCCAGCGACATTGTACGAGGTCACTTTTATCTCTGGGACTTTTAGCATCGTCAGGGCTTCGCCAAGTATTGGCATCTGCACGTACCATATTTTGTATTATGGCGACCCACTTTACAAAGCGAATTTGAGCGTCGAAATGCGAGAGCCGAGCACATTTTCTGTCATTCCCGGCGAGGCTGAGTGGCTCGATCCTGAAGAATTGATGACTGCTGTTGGCCGGACGACGTGCTATTATTTATTCACGCCGGAGGACCAGCTACACTTTGCCCCGACAATTTTGAGTGTCGAGGTTACAGTATTGCAGTTGCCAGTAGCAGTATCTGCTGCTCAAGTGGAGTTGGTTTACGGCGAGCCATTGCCGGGAATTTATGATATCCAGACTGTTCCAACCGTACTTCCCTTTGCTGAACAGTTCCAAGGGCAGGTCGGCTTAAGCGCTGGAGGCCCCGGCGATATCCTTGCACCTGGTAAATACTTGTTTGATGTCGGGACTCTGCAGCCGCCAGCCGACAATTATCTGTGGACATTTGTGGGTGGGATGTTGACGGTAAGCAAACGGCCACTGACTATCCAAGCACTAGATACTGGCAAATATATTGGTGAGGATGACCCGCCTTTAGAATACCAGATCATCTCTGGCAGTTTTTTGTCTAATGACAGCCTTGTCGGCACATTGACTCGCAAAGCAGGGCAAAAGGTCGGTGAGTATC
>CAZUCG010000238.1:0-5124 GCA_964619145.1 uncultured Lentisphaeraceae bacterium
TCTCGCTGGAGACTCTACCCGGTTTAAAACTCACTGGCAATCTCTATTTGCCTGGCAGCCTGCAATCCCAAGCCCCGGCCATCCTTTGCCCGCACGGACACTGGACAAATGGGCGAGTCCATAATGCCGAGCTCGGCTCGGTGCCGATGCGCTGCCTGATGCTGGCCCGCCTCGGATTCGTGGTATTCAGCTACGATATGATTGGCTACAACGACAACGACGAGCTGCTGCATCGCTGGAGTAAGGATATTGACGCGCCCGCCGCATTGCACGGCGTCAGCGCCTTCGGTTTGCAGACTTGGAATAGCCTGCGAGCGGTTGATTTCCTTTGCTCGCTGCCAGAAGTCGATGCCAACCGACTCGGTTGCACCGGCGCTTCCGGCGGAGCTTCTCAGGCCTGGACGGTGGCCTTGCTGGATGAGCGCATCAAGGTCATCGCGCCAGTCTGTATGTTGTCTTCGCACTATCAAGGTGGTTGCCAATGTGAGGAGGGCCCGTTATTGCGCATCAATGGGGTGACCAGTTTCGATATCGTCGCGGCTTTAGCACCGCGGCCGGTCTTACTCCCCTCAGTCACGCGTGACTGGACGAACTTGCTGCCGCGCTATGAGTTCCCAGAACTGCAAAAAGTCTACCGTCTTTTCCAGGTCGAAAAGAACATCGTGAATTTCCATCGTGATGACGAGCATAACTACAACCAATCCACGCGTGAGCAGATTTATCCTTGGTTTACCCATTGGCTGCTGAATCAGGCCTTGCGCGAAAGTCTTCCAGAAGACCAGGTCGCTCCACCGCCGCCGGAGTTACTGCTGCATCAAGCAGTACCGCAGAAACCGACGCCGCAATCTTGCCGTGATGCGCTGCAGAAAATACAGTCCTACTACTGTGCCAATGCCTTGTTCTCGTCGGACAGCAAAGGCACTTTTGCGGCTTGGCAAAAAGAGCGGCGGGCGCAACTCAGCGCCATTTTGAATAACGACCTGCATTTGCAAAATATCGCAGTACGGGTAACCCTGCCTAAATGGGAAGTACGTGGTGCGAAAGCCAACGGCTGGTTGATTTCCCGCCGCGATACTGGTGACATCATCTCCGGCATCTGGTTGAACCATCCAGAGCCGAACAACAAATACCCGACCTTCCTGCTGATAGCCGACCAGTCAAAAAATGCCTTCTTTGGTGGTGGCACACAATCGGCTATACTAGACACTATTTTAAACCGAAAATGCAATGCACTGGTCATCGACCTGCTAGGTTCTGGAGAAACTGCGCCGATGCTGGAGCGCTCGCCTCGGGACGAAGATTCGCCGACCTTCCACGCCTTCAACACCAGCTTATTCTCGCTACGGGTACAAGATATCCTGACCTGCATCAAGTTATTGCAGGAAAACGGCATTGAGAACCTAGCCTTGCTGGCCTGCGGGGAAGCTTCTCGCACCGCCCTTTGCGCACTGCCTTTGGCAACACGGCTGACTAATTCCTTCTTGGACCTGGATGGCATTGCCGACACGCCGGAAGGCTGGCTGGGCCAATTGTCGTACCAGCCAATGATTCTGAAAGTCGGTGGCTTGCGGGGCTGCCTGCTGATGGCTGCCGAGAACAATATCACCCTCAGCCGCCCTGCCCCGGAGTTGGCCAAGGTCGCGGAATTAGCCAGCCAGCTGATACCCAAGACTGCGCATCTCTCCCTGTCAAAAGACAGTATCTTGACAACTATCAGCAAATTCTTGGGACACAACTAAACGAGGGTATCGTATGCAGAAGAACAAATATCTGCCTTATCTCATTCCTGGGCAACTCGATATCGTGGACGGCCCCGGCGCTCTACCAGTGGTAAGAATCAGCAATTCCGCCGCCAGCGCAGATATCTGTTTATTGGGCGCTCACCTGATGTCGTATAAGCCGTGTGGTGAACGCGACCTGCTCTGGATGAGCAGCAAGTCTGTATTTGAAGATGGCAATGCCTTGCGGGGCGGTATTCCGATCTGCTGGCCGTGGTTTGGCGCTCCACCTGAAGGCGCGTCCACTTCTCACGGCTACGCCCGCTACCACTTCTGGTCATTAACGAGTAGCCGGGCGCTGTCATCAGACTGCACCGAGGCAGTCTTTACTTACCTTCCTGATGAGCACGCTCCCAGTGCTTGGCCATACTCTTTTCGGCTGGAATTTCTGGTTCGGGTAGGCCGGACTCTGGAGTTAGCCTTGACTACTATCAACACTGACCAGGTACCATTTACCGTCAACCAAGCCCTGCACACTTACTACAATATCTCAGATATAGCCAAGATCCGGATTCAGGGTTTCCACGGACTGACTTACCACGACACCGTGGTCAAAGACCAAGTCACCTATCGCCAGCAACACGGTGAGATCACTTTCAGGTCTGAGACAGATGCCGTCTTTATGGATTGCACTGGCCCAGCCACAATCCTAGACCCGGTTTATGGCCGGAAAATATTTATTGAGAAAGAGAACAGCTCGTCAGCAGTGGTGTGGAATCCCTGGGATGCCAAGGCCAAGCGGATGAGTGATTTTGGCGCTGAAGAATACAACCGGATGGTCTGCGTAGAATGCTGCAATATCCGCGCCGATGCCCGCACCATCCTTCCCCAGCAGTGCCACACCCTGAAGACCACGATTTCCTCCTCGCCGTTGTCTAGCGACGGGAAATAACCGTTGCTGCCAGCGCGGTTTATCGACTCTCGGGAGGCGAAATCATCTGCTCGCTTAAGTGCAGAATGGCCTCGGCGTGTTTGCGCCAGTCGAAATCAGCAGCCCGGTGCCGACCGGCTTCCACCAGGGAACGAGCGTATTCTTCGTCACTGAGGATTTTCAACATCGCGGCGGCAATTTTTTCCGTCTCGGCCGGTGGGAAGAGCGCGGCCGCCTGTTGGCCGATTTCGCCCAACGACGAATTATTTGAGCAGGCGCACGGTATTCCGCAAGCCATTGCCTCAATCAGCGACAAGCCGAAGCCCTCGAAAAACGACGGGAAGACATACATTTTGGCGTTGCTATACATCTCATATAAATCCTCGGCACAGACAAAACCGGGAAAGAGCACCTCACCTGGTTTCGGCAAGGCAGCGGCGGCATTCTTGATTATCTCGGCGTCCTGCCAATCCGAGCCTGCCAGAACCAGCTTGTATTCTGCCCGCAGCGCTGCCGGCAATTGACTGTAGGCGGTAATGAGGTTCAGGTGATTCTTGCCCGGGTGCTCCAAGCGTGACACATAGAGGATGTATTTTTTGCTCTCCAGCTGTTGGGCCGCGCACCAACCGGTTTGGCCAGCAGGCAATGGCGACAGGCCGTTGTAGCAGACCGCGGTACGACTTCGCGGGATGCCCCAAAACTTCTCCAGGTCCTGAGCAGTCGAATGGCTGACCGCGACCACCAGCGTCGCCCGACGGACAAAAAAAGGCAGCACGTTCTTAAGATAGAACATCCGCAAGCGGCTGTATTTTCTGGGGATATGATATTGCGACAAGTCGTGCACCACCGCAATCGTGGGCAAGGGATAAAAAGCCAGCGCCCGGCGATTGGCCGCAGTCAACAGCAGGAAGTCGAATTCACTGCGTCGCAACTGCCAGGGCAAGCAGAATAAATGCCAGAGCATTGACAAAGCCGGCCGGCTCGTCCAGCTCGGCGCATTCCGGCAATTAAATCCCGGGAAGAACTTCTCCGCTCCGGGTTCCAACAACAGCGTCAACTCCTGCCCAGCAGCCGCCAATTCGCGGACGACATTACGAGTATATACCGAAATGCCGGATTTATTGTCATCATACGGTATGCAATCAACTAAAATACGCATCTGCACTACCCCTTGTCAGGCATTAACAGGCCTGTGAAATCCCGCAAAAACTTCTCCGGCGAGAATTTTTCTTTGGCCATCAGTCGTCCTGCTTCGCCAAAGGTCAGCATCTTATTCGGCTCTTGCAGCAAGGCGCTGATTTGCCGCGCCAGTTCGTCCACTTGTCCGGCGGGGATCAGGAGGCCATTTTTACCCGGCAGCAGATATTCCCGGCAGCCTCCCAAATCGAAGCCCGCTATGGGTAGTCCTTGGGCGGCCGCTTCCATTCCGATTAAACCGAAGGGTTCCTGCCAGCGTGAGGGGATAATCAGCAAGTCGCTCTCGGCATAGAGTTTTTCAGTATCCCTAATCCAACCGGCAAAAGTGACCTTGCTGGTCAAGGATAGTTCGCTGGCCAATTTTTCCAGCCAGGGTCGGTCAAAGCCATCGCCGGCAATGACAGCCCGGAAATCCACCGTCAAGCGGGACAACGTCTGTAGGAGCAAATCTGCGCCTTTGCCGCGAATCAATTGTCCGACGAACAACAGACCAGGTGGCGAACCGACGCTTTGTGGCCTGGCGTTTGGCCGCACAGTCACGAAAGGCGATAATTTCAGCACCTTCTCTGGAGAAAAACCGTTGTGTAGCAAATTCCCGCGCATAAAATCTGAAAGCACCACCACTCGGGGAAATTGCCGGAACAAATCAAGCCGGGCCGGGAATTCAACCGCGATTCCCCGCCCTTGGGCCCAGGCGCCCTGTTGCCAATGCCGCGGGCTGGTCATTAACGCGCAAGCCGTGCAAGGCAGCCAGGAATACCGACGCTGACAATTACGTCGGCCAAACGGCGTATAGTAATACCGCCGCGGACAATATGGTTCGTGGTCGTGAACGAACAACGCTAGCTTGTCTGCAAAGGCAGCCAATATTTTGCGCAACCAATCGGCGTCATATATTTTGTGCACCGCGACCAAATCGTAATTCGCCGCTGCCGCCAAGGCCTCCGACAAGTTAAGCGTAGCGTTGAAACCAGCAGCAAAAAGGGCAAAATCCCGGGCTTGCTCTTGATAAGCTAAATGGACCACATAGCCGGCTTCCCGCAATAACTGCGCCGCATTGTATTCATAGCGCTCAATGCCGCCGGCAAAACCAGCATAGCGGCTCAGAAAAAGAATTTTCAGGCCCGGCTGTGTCATTATCCCTTCTGCTTACGAAAGTAGTCCTTCTCACCTTGATAGACGGAGAATTTCTGAATAACGCGGCGCAGCGGCGCCAAGGGCATTTCCCGCCAGGCACTGTGTCGCAGCAGATAGCCGAAATCCCGCAGCGTCTCCATC
>CAZUCG010000239.1:0-5118 GCA_964619145.1 uncultured Lentisphaeraceae bacterium
TTATGCTTTGCGGGGGGCACTGCCGCAATTCGCTTCTACAGCCTCATTACTGCGGCAGCCGAGCAACGCGGCATAACGTAAAACAAATAATATATCACCAATTTTGCTAATATCTCAACAAAGGTCAAAAAAACGCTGTGCATTCTCGGTGGTCAATTTCGCCAGCGCCGGCAGTTCGAGGCCGAGTTCCTGTGCGACTCGCTTAGCGATATCCGGCAAGTAGGCCGGGCAGTTAGTCTTACCGCGATGCGGTATAGGTGCCAAATACGGCGAGTCGGTCTCCAGCAATAGCCGCTCTGGCCGGATATAGGGCAAGAAGGCCCGGATATTGTCAGCTTTGTTAAATGTCACCATACCGTTGACCGAGATATACGCGCCCAAGTCCTGCCATTGCTGGCATTCTGCCACTGTGCCCGTAAAGCTATGCACCACAAAGGGAAAGCCAACCGGTAGATGCTGTTTGACCAAGGCATAGCAATCAGCAAAAGCATCTCGGCAATGCAGCACCGCCGGCCGGCGCGACTCCAGCGCCAGCTCCAGGAAGGTCGCCAATACCTGCTGTTGGTCCTCGCGGGGACTGAACTCGTAGTGATAATCAAGACCGATTTCTCCGACCGCCACCACTGCAGGCTGAGCCAGCCAAGTACGAAACTGCTCCAGCTCTTGCGGCAAATACTGCGCCGCTTCGTGCGGATGCACGCCGACGGCGGCATACACGCCCTGCTCTGCAGCCGCCAAGGCCGTCACTAACTCGCCATTAGCCGCAGAAGTCCCAGCCAAGAGAAAACCCCGCACTCCGACGGTTCGAGCAGCAGTCAAAACTGCGGCGGCATCATCCTCGGCAGATAAATGTAAATGTGTATCAAAATAATTCATCAAAACTCTCAACTTGATTTTCAGCACCTCAGTGCCGGTCTATTCGCGTCGACAACAGTGCTTCGCTGGCTAATAAGCAAAAAAAGCCCCGCCTAGCTTACTACAGCCAGACGGGGCAATTGTACTATTCAGTACTCACGTACGGCTTGAATTACATCATTCCGCCCATACCGCCCATACCGCCCATACCGCCCATACCAGGGCCGCCAGCAGGCAGGTCTTGCTTATCTTCGGGCTTGTCGCAGATCATACATTCAGTGGTCAACAGCATACCGGCGCCGGAAGCAGCGTACTGCAAAGCGCAGCGAGCGACTTTGGTCGGGTCGATGATACCAGCCTTGAGCATATCTACATACGTATCAGTAGCAGCATCATAGCCCATATTACCAGCTGATTCCTTGACTTTCATTACTACGATGGAACCCTCGATACCGGCGTTGGTCGCAATCTGGCGCAAAGGCTCGTCCAGCGCACGCTTGATGATGTCAGCACCTGTGGCTTCGTCACCAGTGACATTGAGATCACACAGAACTTTAGCAGCGCGAATCAGCGCCACACCGCCACCAGCGACGATGCCTTCTTCAACTGCAGCGCGAGTGGCGTGCAGGGCATCTTCAACTCGGGCCTTCTTCTCTTTCATCTCAGACTCAGTAGCAGCACCGACGCGAATAACAGCCACGCCACCAGCCAATTTGGCCAAGCGCTCTTGCAATTTTTCACGGTCGTAATCTGAAGTAGTATCTTCAATTTGACGACGAATCAGGTTGACCCGAGCAGCGATGCTGCTGGCTTCGCCACCGCCTTCAACGATGGTGGTGTTCTCTTTGTCAACCATAATGTTCTTGGCCCTGCCGAGCTCTTCCAGCTTGACATTCTCGAGCTTGATGCCGAGGTCCTCGGTGATGCAAGTACCGCCAGTCAAAATGGCAATGTCTTCCAACATCGCTTTGCGGCGATCGCCAAAACCAGGAGCTTTGACGGCACAAACATTCAGGGTACCGCGAATCTTGTTGACGACCAATGTCGCTAGAGCTTCGCCCTCGATGTCTTCAGCGATAATCAGCAACGGCTTGCCTGCCTTGGATACGCCTTGCAGCAAGGGCAGCATATCTTGCAAGCTGCTGATCTTCTTCTCGTGAATCAGGACATAAGCGTCCTCAAGCTTGCACTCCATCTCTTCAGGATTGGTGACAAAGTACGGGGAGAGGTAGCCCTTGTCAAACTGCATTCCTTCGACGACTTCCATTGTGGTCTCGATAGTCTTGGCTTCTTCAACTGTGATGGTGCCGTCTTTGCCGACTTTGTCCATCGCTTCAGCCAAAATATCACCAATGGTGGTGTCAGAGTTAGCAGAAATGGTGGCGACTTGAGCAATCTGAGCCCGATCTTCGACCGGGACAGAGATTCGCTGCAACTCATCCACGATAGCAGTAACGGCTTTGTCAATACCGCGTTTCAGGCACATCGGATTAGCACCGGCAGTCACATTCTTCAGACCTTCACGGAAAATGGCCTCGGCCAACAGAGTGGCAGTAGTGGTACCATCACCGGCGGTGTCACTAGTCTTGCTGGCGACTTCCTTGACAGCCTGGGCGCCCATATTCTCAAACGGATCCGCTAATTCGATTTCCTTGGCAACCGTCACGCCGTCTTTGGTAATCGTCGGGGCACCGAATTTCTTGTCGATAATGACATTACGGCCTTTGGGACCTAAAGTGGTCTTCACCGCTTTGCTGAGAATCCGCACACCAGCCATAAGGGCTTGACGGCCAGTGTTGTCATACTGAATTTGCTTTGCAGCCATGGTTAATTTCTCCTGTTTCTTTGGTTAATATGCTACGTGATTGAATTTAGCAGACGATGGCCAAGATGTCACTGGCGTTCAGAATCTTGTATTCTTTGTCATCCAGTTTGATCTCAGTACCGCCGTATTTGGAAGTCAGGACAATGTCACCGACTTTGACCTCGGCAGGAATCAATTCGCCCTTATCATCACGTTTGCCGGGACCAACAGCAATAACTTTAGCTTGTTGGGGCTTTTCCTTGGCGCTGTCAGGAATGTAAATACCACCCTTAACAACTTCTTTTTCTTCCATAGCTTCGACCAAAACACGGTCGCCGAGAGGCTTGACTTGCATTGCCATAACTTGTTTACTCCTTTGTTTGCTTACTTACTTCAACACGGGAAAATCCCGTAATTAAACGCTGTAGTCGGTTACTTGCTTTCGACGTCAATAATGTCGTCGTCATCCTTGCTCTGGCCAGCCGCCGGGCCTGCACCGCCTTGCTGCTGTTGCTGCTTCATAAACTCCTCGAACTGACTGGGGTCCATACCGGCTGCGCCGCCATCAGCACCACCTTGGGGGGCGTTCTTGTAGAGTTCTTGGGCAAAGGCGTGCATATTACCTTCAATCTCCTTCATCACTTCCTGCATCTGAGCAGTGTCGTTGGCTTCTACAGCCTTCTTCAACTTCTCGATGCCGGCAGTAATCGGCGCCTTGATATCCTCAGGAATCTTCTCACCGCTGTCCTTCAACTGACGCTCAGTCTGATAAATCATCGACTCAGCGCTGTTCTTGGTGTCAATCTGCTCACGTTGTTTCTTGTCGTCATCAGCGTGTACCTGAGCGTCATTGACCATCTGCTTGATCTGCTCTTCAGTCAAGCCAGAACTGGCCGTGATGGTGATTTTCTGCTCTTTGCCAGTACCTAAGTCCTTGGCCGAGACATTCAAAATACCATTGGCGTCAATGTCAAAGGTCACCTCGATCTGCGGGACGCCACGCGGTGCGGCCGGAATCTCGTCGAGGCGGAAACGCCCGATGGTCTTGTTGGCATTGGCCATCTGCCGCTCGCCTTGCAAGACGTGGATGTCAACCGACGGCTGACTGTCCGAAGCAGTACTGAAAATCTCACTTTTGCGGGTGGGGATTGCGCTATTGCGCTCAATCAGCTTAGTGAACACACCGCCCAAGGTCTCAATGCCCAGCGATAACGGCGTCACATCAAGCAACAGTACGTCATCGACCTCACCTCGGAATACGCCACCTTGAATGGCTGCACCAACCGCTACGACTTCATCAGGATTCACGCCCTTGTTGGGGGCCTTCTTGAAAACCTCTTCCACTACTTTCTGAATGCGAGGCATCCGAGTCATACCACCGACCAGGATGACTTCGTCGATCTCCGCAGCCGACAAGCTGGAATCGCGCAAGCAATTCAAGCAAGGTGCCGACGAGCGGGCCGACAAATCCTCAGTCAGCTGCTCCAACTTTGAACGGGTCAAAGTCTGAGTCAAGTGCTTCGGCCCAGATTGGTCAGCAGTAATAAACGGCAGGTTGATCTCGGTGGTGTTGCTGCTCGATAATTCGCACTTGGCTTTCTCGGCCGCTTCTTTCAAGCGCTGCAAAGCCATCGGGTCCTGACGTAAATCTACTACATTGTCACGCTTGAACTCGTTGACCAGCCAGTTAATTATCGCTTCATCAAAATCATCGCCGCCCAAGTGAGTGTCACCATTGGTGGCCTTGACCTCAAATACACCGTCACCAAGCTCCAAAATCGAGATATCAAAAGTCCCGCCACCGAGGTCATAGACGGCAATTTTCTCGTCTTTCTTCTTGTCTAAGCCATAAGCCAATGAGGCCGCGGTGGGCTCATTGATAATCCGTTTGACTTCCAGACCGGCAATGCGGCCAGCGTCTTTGGTGGCCTGACGCTGGCTGTCATTGAAATATGCCGGCACAGTAATGACCGCCTCAGTGATGCTCTCACCGAGATAAGCCTCGGCATCAGCTTTGAGCTTCTGCAAGATCATTGCCGAGAGTTCTGGCGGGGAGTAATTCTTGTCGCCGATCTGTACGTGCACATCGCCATTCTTGCCCTCGACCAATTTGTAGGGCACTAAACCAATGTCACTCTGTACTTCACTGAACTTCCGACCCATAAAACGCTTGATGGAAAAAATCGTCTGACTGGGATTGGTGACCGCCTGACGCTTGGCTTGAGCACCAACTAGACGCTCGCCATTCTTGGTGAAAGCAACTACCGACGGAGTCGTGCGGTTGCCCTCAGCATTCGGAATGACGACCGGCTCACCGCCCTCCATTACCGCCATACAGGAATTCGTGGTTCCTAAATCAATGCCTAAAATTTTACTCATAATTATGTCCTTCTTATCTGAGAGTGAAAATTAAACAACTATGAGAATACTTTAGCAATTCGCGTGCCAAGTTCTTGGGT
>CAZUCG010000240.1:0-5116 GCA_964619145.1 uncultured Lentisphaeraceae bacterium
CACCGATGACATTCAAATGGCCATAGCTGATCGGCGGGGTCATCAGCCCGCACAAGGCAATCTGCTCACCGAAAAGCTCACGCGCGGCAGGGCGACCTCGCCGGTAGACCTCAATCACTGCTGTCGGGACGGTATTGAACTCACGCATGTTGCAACCGCTCTGCGACAATGCAATCAGTCCGGTGATCGTAACCGTAGCCTGAAAGTTGAAAGGAGTCTGAGCCCGGAGCTGATGGTAATCGGCTTTGCAATACATCCTATTCTCCTTGAAAAGTGATTCTCAGCCAATCATTCGACTGCAGCTGAAGCCTACAAAAAAACCACTGTCGGGCACACAGCTGGTAAGTGTGCCACAATTGTGTTGCAGAAAGCGCCGCAACCTACAACCACCAAGATCAGCAAGCTAGACAACTAGCACTTGGCTGCAGCGATCTTTTTAATATAAAGGCCAGTGACTACCTTGTCAAGGCATCTGATGCGCACTCCGCCGCCAAGTTTTGTCAGTTTCGCAAAATCTCGTCATTGACATTTATGTATCGCTAGTCACTGGAGAGGGTATAAACATCTAGCGCAAAAAAAACGGAGAAAGTCAGCCTAGACTGCTGAATTTCTCCGTAGAATTTGGTGCTCGAGGCGGGACTTGAACCCGCACGGGAATTACCCCATTAGGCCCTCAACCTAACGCGTCTGCCAATTCCGCCACCCGAGCATTGCAATACGACTTGGCAATGCAAATACTATACATAACTCCAGCAACTTTGCAAGCCCGAGAGAAAAAAATAACGCTTTTAGTTCGAGAAAAATGCCACCGCGTGATGCTGTTCGGCTGGACTTCGTCCAGGCGTCATTTTCCTGGGCCAGCAGCTGCCCATCCGAGCGAGCATTTTTCAGCGCAGGAACCACTCTGGTTCGCGGGTCAGCAGAAAGCCCTCGATTTGTGCATTGGCCATAGTTGTCTGGAATGTCACCGGGTACTTGCCAGGTTTGAGGAACAAGTAATAGCCGCTAAGATGGCCATTGCGGACAATGCCGTAACGATTTTTCAAATCTGGGTCAGCGCGATTGATCAGCCGAGCACTATCAGCAGTCTTTAAATCACCGATCGTCACTGAGACTTTGCTCCAGCCTTCCATCTGGCCCTTGACAAACAGATAGTAACAGCCCTCTTGCGTAATTTCAACTTCGCTGGTAATCATCTCGCCAGTTTTGCCGGAACCAGGAAAATGCACGGCGTGTTTCTGCGCTTCTGCCAGCCGCGCCGGGCAATTGCGGTAATCAGCATAGATACTCACAGGCTTAGAGTAGCCATCACTTTGGCGCAACAAGACCATCCCGCGGTACATCTGCGGCTTGGGCATCTTGTCCGGATGCAGGGTCACGCTAAAGACAACTTGTTCGCCGCTACGGAAAATACCACTGCTGGGCGTTACCGTGAAGAAATCGTCATTGGTATGCACTTGGAAGGCGGCAGTGTGACCAGTGCCAGTGACTTTGCTGCTGAATTGCTGCTGCAAGGGCGCCTGTTCATCTGCATAGAACACTTCATAACGATCGGCTTGCACTGGAATGGGCCGATGCGGCAAGGACTCAATGCCGTCAGCCTGAAACGCCCCGAGGTGCTTAGTCAGCAGGTTCGGCAGCTGCACGGCTGCATTATAGCCGGGACTATCCGGCCGCAAGGCAAAGAAGCCATTGGCTGCATCTCGGTACTGCGGCGCGGCCCAGATCGCTCGCTGCTGCTTTCCGGCGGCGTGCAGCTTCTCTTTTACCACCTGCTGTTGGCTGGCGTCAGCTAAATCCAGCAAGTCGGCATCAATATCGGTATTCCAATCGAACCAGTCACGGCCAAAGAAATCATTTTGGCAGGAGAGAATGTTATTGCGAGTATAGGCCTTGGGGTTAGTCAGGGCCATTTCGTCTTGCGGTGGCTGGGAGTGGAAACCCGAGAATGCACTCCGCAATCCTGGTGAGAACACAGTGTTGTTCAGCATAAATACCGAACCGTAGCCCTGATTGCCCATACCATTCTTGAATGGCGAGCCAAAACGGGCATTCTCATCTCCCAGACGATAGTAGAGATTACGGAACTGGTAGGACGGCCCCAGGCGGCAACAGCCAGTACTCACCCCACAATAGGAACCTTCAAAACGATTCAGGTACAGACGGATATTCATCTCGCAGCCCTCGATCTCGATGCTATCATCATTAGCAAAAGCAAAGAGATTGCCATAGACATCGGCGTCGCGGCCGATGCCGCCGTCGATGCTACCATTGCCACTGCCTTCAATGGTGTCGTTCCAGCGGTTTTTATCGCTGCCGATGAAGTCATTGTAACGCATCACCACGCCACCACGGCAACGATCCAGGAACACGGCTTCGGGACCATTTGGGTGCGAGTAGAACCAGCTGTGCGAAGCAGAGGCGGGATGGTGCACGTAACTGCGCTCCAGCAAGACATTCAGAACGGTCCGCAAAAAGATGCCGCCTTCCCAACCGCCTACTGCACCTTTATAAGTCCAGGCACCGCCACGGTGATAATCGCGCACGAAATCGCTGCGACCGAAATCAGAGAAATCGCAATTTCGCACGATAATTTCCTCAGCATTATCTAAGAACAGACAATGCTTGGCCATATTGCCTTTGACGACCAAACCATCGAAGAGCAGGTATTTAGCATTATCGACCCGGATAACCGCGCCACCGAGTTCGCGCGTACCCAACAGCACGCCGCCTGGCTGCATAGTATAGCGGATATATCCGTCCGCTGTACCGGATTCAGTGATCACCAATTCGCCCGGAAAATCCTCGGCTGAGAGCTCGATGGTCTTGGCAATCGGCACCTGCGAATTGCGAGTGCGGAACAGTTGAGTCAAGACTTCGGTTTTCTCGCCGCTGATTTCTGCCTGGACCTCGTACTCACTATTTTCCTGTAGGAAGAATATTGAGCCCCGCCAGGCACCTTCCTGAGGCACGAAGACGGGCGGGAAGGACTCCTGCCAGGCCGTCTCGCCGACCTGGCGATAAGTCAAGCGCAGGTTTTGCTTCTGCCCACGCTCAGCTTGGGGCTGGGTCAAGTAAACAGAGCAATTCTCGAAGCTCGGGCGGCACTCAAAGCGCTGGGTACTAATCGTCACCACTGTAGCCAACCCCCTGTCCATCACCATATTCGCACCCTCGGGGATGTCTAAGACCGAGACCGTCTCGGGACGATACGAAAACGACAAATTCACCTTCTGGTCTTTGCGCACTTTAATCCGTTGCCCCAAATAGTGTTGGTAGTTCACCCTGACAAAATTCTGGCCTGATTTAGCCATACTGGCATCAGTGACCACATTTTCCTTCGTGCCGCCCCAGCCGGCTGCTGTGCCTTGCTTGGTGAGCTCCTCAAAATCGGCATTGCTCAGTTCGGCGCCCTGGCAACGCAATTCATCGACAAACACCCACGGGTAGCCGGTGGCGTGCCCGGCCCGCAAAGAAATATGCACTTCGCCGTTCTGGGAAGGATTGATGGTCAAACTAAAAGGCTTCCATTGCTCCAACAAGGCATCCTTGCTCATAATGATATCATAAACAGGCCGGGGGTCAGCGCCAATTTTACGAGTCCTTCGACTCTGAGAAATGCCACTGGAGACATCACAATCAAGCCTGAAATCAGAAATCAAATCGCAGCGGATCTGACCATCGGCATAAACCAAGACATTCATTAGTAACAGCAATAAAACAGGGATTCGCATATAATTTCCTTTAGGATGGACAAAAAATCTGTGCTGCTGATCAGTGGTGGACATTACGGGCCAGGATATCGCGCTGGACTTTCTCGTTTAAGGAAGTAAAGAAATCAGAAAAACCGCTGACTCGGACAATCAGGCCGGCATAATCTTCGGGCGCCGCGATGGCTTTTTCCAGCACTGCGTTATCGGTTACGTTGAATTGCATCTCGTGACCACCGCCAGTGATAAAACCGCGCAGGATGGCCAGGAAGCGCCGTTCGCCTTTATCGCCAGTGAAATACTCTGGTGCGAAGCGCATATTCACCACGGTGCAATTCTGCACCGCGTAATCTGGCCGGGTGATTGATTTCACGAACGAGGTCGGCCCCTTCCGATCGCGACCGGCACACGGTGAGGCGGCATCTGAGAGCGGCTTGCCGGCGTGCCGGCCATCCGGGGTCGCCATCGTCGCCTCGCCGGCGGGGATATTGCTGACGTT
Source organism: uncultured Lentisphaeraceae bacterium (assembly GCA_964619145.1). Lineage (GTDB taxonomy): Bacteria > Verrucomicrobiota > Lentisphaeria > Oligosphaerales > Oligosphaeraceae > JAAZIZ01. Next base: position 4,210 of record CAZUCG010000240.1, read on the forward strand.
CGAAGCCATACAGCTTTGCAGATAACCGCCATCGGCAGTACGCAAGCTTTCACAGAGCGTACCGCAGAGCGTCACGATATCAGCGGCTATCTGATCAGTCTCAGGGTGGTCATTGCCATATTTCGGGGCGCGATGCAACAGCATCTGGCGCAACGACTCATCGCCCTGAAAATCATTTTTCAAGGCCTCCAACAGCCTCTCAGCAGAAACCGCCGATTCTTCGAAGACTAGTTTTTTGATTGCCGCCAGGCTATCGGTCAAGGTCCCCAGGCCCATCATACCGATGCCGTGCAAACGCATAAACTCCGCCCCGCCGGCCTCGACATCCAGCTGTCGTTCCAGACAATTTCGGACCAAGGCCGACAACAACGGGTCAGGGTATCTATCTGCTGGGAACTGGGCGAGTTTCTGGTTGTAGTCATCCCGGTACTGCTGCAGACCCTGCGCCATAGCTGCTCGGAACGCCTCCCAGAGTTCCTGATACGACTTGTATTGCGGCAAGTTCAATACTATTTCGGTAAAAATCTGTGGCATATTGAAGCGCCCATCACTCCACGGCACTTGCCGGCCAGGCAGCACGCATTCCACACAACCGACCAGGGCATAATCACGAGCATCTTCGAGCGGTATGCCCAAGCGTTGCAACATCTGCACATTCACTGCGTCATTAAATATCGCTGGGAAGCCAATGCCGGTACGAATCAAGCGGGTACAGGCCAGCAGGAACTCATCAGTACTGTCGGCGTGTAAGCGAGCAGAGAGGTTCGTGTGGGGACAGTGTACCAACCCGGTAGCCTCCAGCATCAGATAACTGAGGTCGTTGACCGCATCATCACCGTCTGGGGTCACGCCACCGATACAGATGTTGGTCACCTGATGGAAGCCCTCGATCTTAGTCCAGATCTGA
>CAZUCG010000241.1:0-5107 GCA_964619145.1 uncultured Lentisphaeraceae bacterium
TGGTCAATTAGCGCCAGGCAGTAGATTGCCGCCGCAACGCGAGCTTGCCGACTATTTGAATCTGAACTTTACCACTGTCACTAGGGCCTACAACCTCTGTCGGGAAAAGAAGCTGATTTACGGGGTAACCGGTCGAGGTTCGTTTGTAGTACCGGTAATAGCCGCGGGTGTGTCATTTCACAGCAGTGCCGACAACGAACATAGTCGCCCCGTTGAAATGGGCATAGTCAATGGCTTCGACACAGTGCGTGATTCAGTTATTGAGGCTACCAGCAGCGTGCTGCAGAAAGGCTACCTAGATCAGCTGTACTCTTACGCGGAGCCATCCGGCCATTTGCATCAACGCGCTGCCGGCGCGCGTTGGCTGGCAGGAATGGATGTCAAGACCGATAGCGAGCACACAGCCATCTTCTCCGGTGCCCAAAATGTGCTCAGCGCGGCTTTGCTGGCGTTGTTCAAGCTCGGTGACCGTATTGCTACCGATGAATACACTTATGCCAATCTCATCGGCGCAGCGCATCTCTTTCATATTCAACTGGTGCCAGTACGAGGTGATAAATTCGGGATGTGCCCCGAGCAACTGCAAAAGAAATGCCGAGAGAAGAATCTCGCCGGTATTTTCCTGATGCCGAACTGCGCGAATCCGACCACCCGCACGATGTCTGAAAAGCGCAAATCCGAACTCGCGGAAATAATTGGCAAATATGGCCTTATCCTGATTGAGGATGACAACATCGGTGCGCTGCTGGCTACTCCTGGCGCGGGTTACCGCTCATTGTTTTCCCGGCTCTGCGAGCAGACTGTGTACATTGGCGGTTCCACGATGAACTTGTGCAGTGGTCTTCGAGTGGCTTTTGCGGCTTTCCCAGAGGCATTTCGCGCTCGGTTGTTGAATGGCCTCTATCACCTGAATATCAAGACTTCGTCGCTGGATGCAGAAATTATGACTGAGCTGATAATCAGTGGCAAGGCCCTGCAGATTCTGAAGCAAAAACAGGCGTTGGCGCATAAGGCGAATCTTCTTTTCGACCAGATATTCCCGGGTCGCTGCGAACCTGCCCCGAAAGGTTGCTTCTTTCGCTGGCTTCCTTTGCAGAACGTAGCCCACGATGGTATGGAGGTGGAACAACAACTGGCCGCGAGAGGTGTGAATATCTTCCACTCTTATCGCTTCGCTGTCCCTAAGCATCAGAAACGGCAGTACTTGCGGGTCTCAATTTCTTCTGCCGGCACTGATGACCGGCTGAGCAAAGGCTTGATGATCCTGAACGAATTCCTGCAGGTGAATAAGAGGTGATTTTTGCCAGTCAAGCCTTGACAAAAAGCTGAAAAAGCACTATACTGCTTGCTGCAACATTGTTCGTTGGCAGAGATAACAGAATCGCTGCTCCGCCAATCACTATGAGTGAGAGAATTGTCCGTCGCTCTAATTACATTTATCTTACCCTTATGTCTATATCCATCCGTAGTGCCACCCCAGAAGACGTCCCGCTGATCAAGTCCTTGATTTGCGAACTAGCCGAATACGAGAAGCTCAGTCACGAAGCCGTAATGACCGAGGAGCTCCTGCAGGAAAATCTTTTCGAGAAACGCTACGCCGAGACCCTGATTGCCGAGTTCGAGCAACAGCCAGTGGGCTTTGCGCTGTTCTTCCATAATTTTTCGACCTTCGTGGGAAAACCGGGAATTTATCTCGAGGACTTGTATGTCCGTCCGGCATTCCGCTACCAAGGTATTGGCAAGGCTTTGTTGCAGCAGCTCGCTGCCTTGGCAGTCGAGAGGAAATGCGGACGGCTGGAATGGACTTGCCTGGACTGGAATGCACCGAGCCATAAATTCTATCAATCACTCGGGGCCAACCCGATGGCTGACTGGACTACCTACCGCCTCTCCGGCGAAGCATTGCAGGAACTGGCTGCCCAATACCGCTGAACGCAGACACCCCCCGGGAGAAATCCGTATGGCTGAAAAAAATTCTGCTGCGGCTGTCCCAACGGCGTCCTCGCCGTCGTCCGCGTTGTCCCCGGCTGTACCGACGGCGAGGACGCTGTCGTCACAGCCTAATTATACCGTACTGGCAGGGCGCGATTAGCTTTAGAGCTGCGGGCGGTCCAGTCAATAATATGGATGATCCGGCGGGCGTATTCAGCGGTGATACTCAACTCGGCTTTGCCGAGCAGGTGCGCGACGATATTATCATAAAAGAGGTGTCTTTGGCTGTCGCCGATGGGCCCTTGTCGCAATACTTCTCCGCCTTGCTCCTGACAGTGCGCAGTCCAGGAATTTGGCTGGATGATAAAGCTCCCCTTGCTGCCATTGACTTCCAGCCAGCTCGGTTTGGGATTTGTTTCGAGACTGGAAAGCTTTAACTTCAGATAAGTGCCATCGTCGAAGCGCACCAGCGAGAATGCCTCGTCCTCAATGCAGTCTTCTTTCCAACTGCTTTGCGCTGCCCAGAAGCCATTATGCATAAAGCCGCTGACTTCCATAATCTTACCTGGTAGCAGCTGCAATGCGTACTCGATGAAATGCGCGCCCCAGTCGAACATCAGGCCACCGGAAATGCTTTTTGAGCCCCTCCACCACTCCCCAGGCATTCGGTATTCGCCTAAATGGGCATCGAGATGCAAGATTTTCCCGATTATCCCGCTCTCGATTTTTTCTCGGGCCTTGATTATCAAGCCATCCCAGTGTCGATTGTGATGGACAGAGAGCATAACCTGGTTACTGTCTCGGGCTTCGATCAACGCGTCGCATTCGTCGGTGTTGATGGCGAATGGCTTTTCTGTAATCACGTGTCGTCCGGCCTTCATACACTGGATAGCTAGCTCGGCGTGGGTGTTATGTGGCGTGATGATGGCAATCAAGTCCACCTCGCTATGCTCGAGCATCTCCGTGGTGGAAGTATACGTCTCCAGGCTGGGAAACTCTGCCGCGCAGGCTTCGCAGCGCTCGGGGTCGATGTCAGCCATTGCGCAGATGCTCATACCGGCTGCGGCCATCTGGTCCAGATGCAGCTTGCCCATACCAAAGGAAGGGCCATAGCCGATAATGCCAGCTTTGATGTCAGAAGCTTTTTTGAAGCAAGTGCTTTTTTTCATCTTTCGTTACCCTCGTAATGTGTGACTCTGAATCGAGTTTTCCGGAAAAACGGCTGCGCCGACGGCGAGGACGCCTATTGGCGCTAACTTAAGCTAAAAAACAGCTGGGAATTCTGACACAGCCATCCCATAGCGATGGCAGAATTTGCATAGTTTAGCAAAAAAGCGCGGTTTGTCCTGTTTTTTAGCCCTGAAAGGGCGGTTTCATCGTAGCCCCGGGCAACGCCCGGGGGAGACAGGCAAAATTGCAATTGTGCCCTGAAAGGGCACCTCAATGATCCGTTTTCAATCCCAGATATATTTTAAGTTAGCGCCAATAGGCGAGGACGCGTCGTTCATCCAGGCGGTTAAGCCGAGGACGCCGTCGTTACATCCGGGCGCCTTTTTTTGATCAATAGCGCGCAGAGTGTATTAGCTATGGCCATCGCGGCGGCGAAGCCAAAGAGAACTTCTACGCCATATTGGTGCCAGACCCAACCGCCCAGCGGTGCTGCGATGACGGAGATAAGATGGTTAATGGAGATGCCAGTAGTCAGGGTGGCTGTCACCTCATCGGGATAGTCGGCGATATCACGCACATAGAGATTGGTGGCCAGTGCAGTAGTGCTCAGGATTGCATCCAGCAAGAAATTCAGACACACCACCCAAATTGCTACCTTGGCTGAGAACCAGATGCCGGCATAACCGTAGAGCAGGCAGACAAAAAACAGCACCACTGTATCCCAGATCATTGTATTGCGGTATCCCAGCCGGTCGGTCAGTTTGCCAACTAACGGACTGCCGAAGATGTTCACTGCCGCACAGAAGCCCAGCAATAACGCGATTTGCGAAGTGCTTAAACCGTATTTGAGAATCAGCACAAATGGCGCGAAGGTCATAAAAATCTGCTTGCGAGCGCCGTAAAATAACTCCAGGGCGTAAAAAACAGAGAATTTGCGGTGAAAATATAGCCTTGGGCGTCGCGAGGTCGTTTTGGGCGCATACTTACTGAAGGTACAGAAGAAGCTAATTGCCATCAGGATTAGGATGACACCCCAAACCAAATTATACAGCACTAATTTGTTGTTGATGTTTAGATATTGGCTTCCAGCATAGAAAATTGCGGCGACAATCAAGCTGCCGAGCACAGTGCCGGCATTTCTGGCGCTAGACACCATCCCCAGCGAATGCCCCTGCCTGCCTTCGTAGGCAATTTGCATCGCAATCGAGCTACGCACCGGCATAGCCAGATGCTCGCCCAAGCTCCAGATCATAATCAGCAGGGTGACGGTGAGCTTATCGGCCGGGATAAACAGCGCCGTGACACCCACTAGCGATATCAGCGATCCCAGTCGTAGGATTTTCCAGTCGCTGGTGCGATGCAGCAATGCCAAAACGAATACCAGCAGCAAGCCCGGCATTTCTCGGAAAAATTCCAGCCATCCTCTTTCGAACGGATTGAGTTGATAGATATCGACCAAGAAGTTATTCAGCACAGCGGCAAAGCAGCCGGTGCCGATGCCCCAGACGATGATGCTGACAAAAAAAGCCAACGCCCCGGATTTGGGCAAAAAAAGCGTGCGCTCCTGCGAAGATACAGACATTTTCGAACCTATGCTGGGATATAATGAATTTAATCAAGGTAGGGAAAGTTTATAATATAAGCCACTGCAGGTAAATTGAATGGTTATTAAGCCCAGAAAAGCTTCGGGTTGTGTATTCTCCCCTGATTTAGCGGGTGTAAGGCTCCGATTTTTCTCTCTGCTGTGGTTTTAATTCCTGATTTGCATTTGTCGTGCGCTATACTTTCCCGCGGTACTGCCGGGGCTGGGAAGAGCGACCAATTATCTCGCAATCATTGTTTTCGAACAATGGTGGCAATTTTATCTTGAAAACCGCCTGCTGTCCGTATATATTAGTCTATTGCTGCTAACCGATGAGTAAGCTGGTCTTTGTATAGCAAAAAATAGGAGCAAGATTATGACTAAGCAACGCTGCAAGAGTTTGCCCAGGGTTTGTTTTACCTT
>CAZUCG010000242.1:0-5093 GCA_964619145.1 uncultured Lentisphaeraceae bacterium
AAAGAGGAAAACAATGCTGAAAAAATTCTTTTTAAGCGTCGTCCTGGTTGCTTGGTCTCTGTTTGGGGTAGAGAATGCCGTATTGCGAATCGATCCAGAGCCGCTCGGCGGCGGCCTGCGGGGCATCTTCTATCTAGGTCAAGCGTTAAACAGCGCCGGCTGCGTGTCTTTCACCGAAGAACCACACGCGGGCCAGGATAAAATCATCACTGTGGAGCAGTTCAACCGCCTGCCCTATACGATTGAGCCCATCGATGCTTTGAGTTTCAGTGCCAGGGTCCGCGGGCAAGCTGCGTTCGAGAATCTTGAGTTGTTAAAAACCTACACACTGTCGCCGGACACAGCCCGCCTGACTGTCAAGTATCAGTTGTTCAACCGCGGGCAATCGCCACTGGCAGTCGCACTGCGAGTCAAGACGTTTTTACGCGGCGGGGAAGTCTCCGATTGCTACCTACCACAGGAAGATGGCCTCAATAAGTACCGGCATCCTGGTACGGTACTGAGCCAATGGAGCCGCACCCCGAAAGAGGCCTTTATTGCTTTGGCCAATGCCCAGACTGGCGCGGGTGTACTTTTGCTGCCTCCGCCACAGTACACCTGCGCTCTGCTGACCTGGTACTCCAGCAGTCAAGCGGTATCCACCGCCGAAGTCTTTACGCCGGAATTCAACATCCCCCCCGGCGGTAGCCAAGAGTTGGAGTTCGTCTGCCAATTCGACGCTGACATCCCCACCCGGGTGGCCGACCTGCAGATTCCAGTGCCGGAATCAACTCTACCTCGCTCGTTGTGGGTTTCCCTGGGCACTGACAAAAGTCTAAAACTAGACATCCCGCGGTTCGGCGCATTGCCTGAATCCTCAAACTTGATTGCCAACAGCTCCTTCGAACAACCGACGCCAGATGGCACGCTGCCAGCTGGCCACCCACAAATGCTGCTGCCCTATCGGCGGAAAATTCTGTCTTACGAGAAAGGCGATGCGCCGGATGGAGAATATCGTCTCGGTTTGCATCGCCACGACAACTTCGCTGCGATGGTCAAATTCGACTTCCCGGTCAATGCGGGTAAGGAGTACGAGATTTCCGCTTATATCAAGTGCATTACGCCGGTCCCAGACTGGTCACGAATGCAAGTATCTTTTTTCAATTCGGCAAAAGACAGCATCCCTCATCCTAGCACTAGCCTGCTGATGAGCAAACAAAACTACGACTGGACAAATATTCGCCGACGGGTCCTCGCTCCGCCCGGAAGCGTGACTGGCCAGCTATACTTCCGGGTCTATGCCCCGGGCGGAAAAATGTGGCTTGATAACGTGCAGGTCATTGAACTCAGCGAGGCGGGTGATAGGCTGACAATCCTCCGCAACCGCTTGCAGAAGTCATGGTATGCGCCGCTGGATCTGATTGAACAGCTCAATCCGTCGCTGCTGCCGCCGCCAGCGAAAAATTGGTTCAATCCCGCAGCCAATGCGATGCCGGAAGTGCTTTTTTTGTGCAATGCCTGGCTATGGCGGATGTGCGACACCGACCGGTTGCTGATTCACGAGCTGTCTCAACGGATGGAATTCAAATACCAATACCACCCGTTACTGCGACGGATTATGACTATCGGCAGCGGCGCAGGGCAATACGGCGTCAATAATGCGACTTATGCTAACGACCTGGAGCCTTATACCCTGGAGCAGCTGCGCCGGATAGAGGCAGTGCCAGGCGCAATCATCATCCACGGCATTGATTTCGCCAACCACGTCCAACCGGAATTCATCGCCATCTTGGAGAATTTCCAGCGGCTGGGCGCCGGGCTGCTTTTTTCTTATTGCCAGAATGTGCCGGCGGAGCTCCTGGGCCAGAAAATACCCACGCCGCCGGGTTTCTTCGCGGTGCCAGTAATGCGTGTCGTGCCGCAACGCCTCCAAGATAGCTCCTGCAGCATCTATGCTAACAAGACCGCTATAGTGGACTTCGGCCGCGCCGACTGGCCAAATTTCAGGAATCTGCCGGCCGCACCGCAAGAACGCCTGGCCGATCGCTATTTCGTGCCAGGTACCTGGGATTTCAACTTTCAGGAATACATCTATCCGATTGTATTGAAAGCGCTGCGCTATGTCGCAGGAGTACGCTCGCCGGTGCGCTTCAATAAATCTTCCGGCACTAGCATTGAGTTGCAAGCCGATACCGCTCAGAGCGTGCTGCTCTCCGCCAGCTACAGCGATTTGCACGGCGGCAGCAATGGAAAATCCAGCCAGCCAGTAACTCTTCAGGAAGGCAAGAATCAAATCGAATTGCAACTGCCCGCGCTGCCAGGAGGAATCCAAATCATCGATTGCCAAATTCTCGATCTGCAGGGACGAGTCTATGACGTCGGCTCATTGCGCTACGAGACACCAGAGGAAGTCAAAATCAGCGCGGTGGAATTCAAAAACCCAGACTGCTGTTTTGTCGAAACTGCACCAATTGAATTCACTGTCGCGGTGCAGGGTCAGGCGGATTTGGCTGTCGTGATCGAAGATTCCGAGCGGCGGGTGGTTTACCGCGAGAGCCGCCCAGCCGCCGCCGAACACCAGATCAGCGTCTCTTTGCAAGCGCCTTACAGCACACTCTACAATGTCTTCCTGGCCTTGAAAGATGGCGAGCGGACGCTGGCCAAACGGACCGAAGAATTCTCATTGCCCTTCCAGACAATCGACCCACAAGAATATCACGGCTTCCTGGCCTCGTTCTGGCGAGGCGGATACTTATTGCCAGAATGGGGCTTTAATTTGACCCTCGGGAGCTTCAACACCAGCAGTAACTTTTTTCGCAGCCGCGCGCTCTTGGGCTTGCATACCATTCCGCGCGGCAGCGGCCTATTAGGCAAAGGAGATTTGCTTTACCGCGGCGATAAAATCTCAGACCCAGTCCGGGTGCCGTGCTTCTCCGACCCGGAATGGCAGAAACAACAGCGCGAAAAACTGCTGGACATCGCCAAGCAGGCCCAATTCCGCTACTATAACGTCGCGCGTAGTATGCTCGGAGACGAGATGTTCGTCGGCGCCAGCGTCTGCTATTCGCCACACTGCCTGCGCCGTTTTCGCGAATATTTGCAAGGCCGCTACGCTGACCTAGCCGCATTGAATGCTGGCTGGGGCAGCGCCTTCGCCAGCTGGGAAGAGGTGCGACCACAACAACTCACTGAACTGGCCAGCAAAGAGAACCTCTCGCCTTGGCTCGAGCATAAGATGTTTATGTCGGCCACCTATACCTGGCAATTCGGCGGCTACAGCGCGGATTGCTTGAGCGAGGCGCTACCGCACCAGGTGGGCTTGAGCGGCACCCAACACCCCGGTTATGGCTACGATTGGAGCGAATGGACAAAATTGCTGGGCTTCGTCGGCTACTACTCTGGAATACAGGGCAAGCTTATCCTCGACCTCGGCCGGCCCGGCTTGCTGGCCGGACAATGCACCGGTGGCTATACTGCGGCACACTTGCCAGCAGAAGGATATCAGAGTGACACCGCCTGGCGCAACCTATTTCTGGGAGCAAATTTGTGCTATTACTACTATGGCAGCGGCATCAACGGTGATATGACCCCGAATGTGATTTTGCGCTCGGCAATCAAAATCCTGCGCGAACAACAACGCGGCGTGGGGAAACTCATCCTGAGCGCCCGCCCTGCCTTCCGGCACATTGCAATGCTGTACTCACAGGCCTCAATGTTCGCGGCACTCGGCAGTATCGGCAAGAATGACTGGCTTGACGCCCAGACAGGCTGGGATGCAGTGCTCACCGACCTCGGCTATGACTACCACTTTATCCGCTCCGAAGACCTGGCTGCCGGACTGGCAGAATTCAAAGTCCTGGTGCTGCCAATGTGTTTGTCACTCTCGGACCAGGAACTGACCGCAATGCGCGATTTTGCCGCACACGGTGGATTGATTATAGCTGACAGTACACCCGGGCTGTACGACGGATACGGGAAAAAATTATCTCGGGAATTGTCATTCAGCAAGACTTTGTCGCTGCCCTTGCATCGTTATCATCAAGTGGAGCTCGGTGGCGTCGGCGGCGAACTGGCAACCAGCAAGAGCGGCAGCAGCAGCGAAACCGAGCAGATCCGCGAGCAGGTCAGTGCGGCGCTGGCGGCGACGGCTATACCGCGCGTCTCCTTGACCAGCCAAGGACTGCCCTATCCCGCCCAGACGACTTTGCGGCGGGATGGCGACAACTATGTGTTCGGCCTGTTCAAACGCTCTTCTGCCGCCCAGCTGACTCCAGAAGTTACTGAGAAAGTCGATATCACTCTGCCAGTCAACGGGCACATATACGATATCTTCAGCGGCGAGTACTTAGGCCAAACAGAGCGAATCAGCGCTGACGTCGCGCTGGGCATACCAAAAATCTACTCCATCGGGCCAGGCCAACCGGGTGCATTGGGGGTCAGGGCTCCAGCGGAAGTATCACGGGGCGAGCTATTGCAAATCGTCATTTCCGGTGGCCTTGGGGCCAGTGTTTTTCGACTGGAGTTGATTGACCCGAATGGGCGGAGTCTGAGGCAGTATAGCAAGAACTACCATTTTGCCACAGGCGATGGCGCGGTCAGCTGGCAGAGCGCCTACAACGACCTGCCGGGAGAATGGCAGATAGAAGCTACCCATATCAATACCAAACGCACTATCCGACAAGCAGTGACCTTTAAATAAAAATAACTAGGGCGATTCGGGTGCAGTTCCCAAAGGTAGCCCCCATCCGAAGAGGGTGCGGGGTGCGGGGAAACTGTAAGTTGTATGTTGTGGGGAACGGGGAAGTGCGGCGCGCGGCACGCAGGGCAATATTCTTTTCATTCGTCCCATTCGTCCCATTCGTCCCATTCGTCCCATTCGCCCCATTCGTCCCATTCGTCCCATTGCACCGCTTTTGGTTGCTCAGCCTATCCCTCCGTGAGGGAGCGGGATTATCCGGCGCCGGTCGTGTCGCCAGTGGTTTTTTGCCTTCATGGCGCTACGTTATGGTGTGGTTTTCCGCAGAGAGGAGTAAATCAGGTGAACGGTGTTTTTTTTGTCGATGTCCATGCGCATTTGGCGGACGCGCGTCTGGGTGAACGTCTTGACGTCACTC
>CAZUCG010000243.1:0-5053 GCA_964619145.1 uncultured Lentisphaeraceae bacterium
GCCTGCCGCGGTCGCGGTGCAACTCGCAGAGCAGAAGGAACTCCTCGCCCGGGAAGGGGGCCGGCGTAACCAATCGGAGTGCGCTTGCCCATACCATTGGCCGAGATTACCAGCACTTCATCCTCTTGGCTGTTAATTACCGACATAGAAACGATTTCCGAGATGAGGTTGCCCTTGGCATCACGGATATTCATACCCCTGACACCGGCTGACACTCGGCCAGTGCTGCGCACATCGCGTTCGTTGAAACGGCAGGCCATACCATTAGCTGCTGATAGCAGAATATCCTGGGTGCCATCAGTTAATTGTGTGTCAATCAAGTCATCACTGTCGTCAAGATTGATGGCGATGATACCGCGTTTGCGTAGATGCCTAAAGGCAGTCAGTGCAGTTTTCTTGATGATGCCATTGCGGGTGGCCATCACTACATAGCGTTCCGAATCGTCAAGAGTGACTACCGGAATCATCGCGCGAATCTGCTCGCCTTCGGTCAATTCCAGCAGATTAACCAAAGCCTTGCCCGAACTATCTTTGGAGCTATCAGGAATTTCGTAGGCCTTTAGGTTGTACATCAAGCCCTTGTTGGTGAAGAAGAGAATGCGGTCGTGGGTACAGCAGGTGAGCAGCATCTTGACGTAGTCGTCATTCTTGGTGCGCATACCCTTGAAACCTTTGCCGCCGCGGTTCTGAGCTTCATACAAGCTGGCTGATACACGTTTGATGTATCCAGAAGCAGTAATGGGAATCACGCAGATTTCGCGGGCAATCAAATCTTCCAGGTCGATATCGCGCTCGCCGGGGATAATCAGGGTACGGCGGGGGTCAGCGTACTTGACCTTGATTTCCAGGAGCTCATCTTTGATGATCGCCATAATGTTATGGCGGGAAGAGAGAATTTCCAACAAGCGGGCAATTTGAGCCTGCAATTCAGCGTGTTCTTTTTGCAGATCGTCTAAGGCCAGGCTGGTCAATTGGTATAAGCGCATCTCCAGGATGGCTTTAGTCTGACGGTCGGACAACGGAAAACGCTCCATCAAGCGACGGGCGGCTTCTTCGCGGTTGGAAGAATTACGTATAATCCTGACGACTTCATCGATATTAGCTTGGGCAATCAACAGACCTTGGACGATGTGGTCGCGATCTTCCGCCTTGCGCAATTCAAAACGGCAACGCCGAGTGACGACTTCTTCCCGGTGGTCGATATAAGCTTCCAGGATTTGCTTCAGGTTCAGCGTGCGGGGGCGATTGCGGTCTACTACCAGGAATTGGCAGCCAATCACGGTCTCCAAGGGCGTCATAGCATACAGCTGATTGAGGATGATATTGGCGATAACGCCGCGTTTGATCTCAATCTCAATCTTGATGCCAGTTCGGGAAGAAGACAAGTCCTCGATGCTGGTGATGCCTTGTACCCGCCCTTCATTAACAAGCTCTGCCATCTTCAAGACCATATTTTCTTTATTGACACCGTATGGCATCTCGGAAATGATGATTTTTTCCCGACCATTCTTTTCCTCAATACTAACTTTACCGCGCACGCGTACTGAGCCGCGTCCTGTATCATAGAGTTTGATAATCGAACGCAGCCCTTGTATTATACCGCCAGTAGGGAAGTCTGGACCGGGTATATAGCGCATTAGTTCGCGGATGGAGATGCGGGGATTTTCAATTATCGCGACCGTTGCATCGATGACCTCTCCCAGGTTATGGGGTGGGATATTGGTCGCCATACCTACGCCGATGCCCTGGGCGCCGTTGACTAGCAAGTTCGGGAAGCGCGCTGGCAGGACGCTGGGTTCGATGTCCTTCTCGTCGAAAGTTGGGCGCATATCCACAGTGTCTTTTTCCAAGTCAGCCAGCAGTTCTTCAGCCAGCCGCTCCATTCGGCATTCAGTATAACGGTAAGCAGCTGCAGAGTCACCATCAATTGAGCCAAAGTTCCCTTGCCCGTCAACTAGCGGGCAGCGCATTGAGAAATCCTGAGCCATTCGGACCATCGTCTCATAGACAGCTGAGTCGCCGTGGGGATGGTAGTTACCAATGACTTCACCAACTACTTTGGCGCATTTGGTGTAGGAGCCACTTTTGCTTAGGCCGCGTTGCCGCATAGCGTAGAGGATCCGCCGGCTGCCCGGCTTCATACCGTCGCGAACATCAGGAATAGCCCGGCCGATGTTAGCACTGACCGAGTACTGCAAATACGCAGTGTGCATAATGTCTTCAATGGCTATGGGAACGTCGTTCTTGCCGATGTCAAGAGGAGCGCTATCGGCGTCGCGTTCTTGGGTGTTGAGGTCTTCCGGATCAACTGGAATTTGGGTATTTTCGTCACTCATAAAATGCTCTTATCCTTAAGGGGTTGAGGGTAATTGCCGGAAAGATTTAGATATCGAGGTCCTTGACGGATTCTGCGTATTTCTCGATATATTGCCGTCGTGGTTCGACGTGTTCGCCCATCAGCAAGACGAAAATCTGTTCCGCTTCCACTGCGTCGGCCATTGTGACCTTGATCATCTTGCGGTGCGCTGGGTCCATTGTGGTATCCCAGAGTTGATCAGGATTCATTTCACCCAGACCTTTGTAGCGTTGGATGTTCAGGCCTTGGCGGCCAGCAGTGGTTACTTGGTTATAAATATCTTCCAGAGTTTTGACCGGCGTGACCTTGTCTTTGTGTACTAATTCTACGATCGGATGCTCGCCCTCAAAGAGATTCTGACAATCAAGATTAAGGTGTTGCAACTTCTCTTCCAGCATAATGAAGTTCTTGGACTCTGGGATATTGATGACATCAATGGCTGAATTTATTGGTGGAGCTTCGATAATGGGGTCACCATTCTCATCCAATTCCAACGGGACTTCGTCTTCGGGCAAGAGTTCTTCTTCGTCAAGCTGATCTTCCTCTGGTAGGCCTTGCTCGGCCGCGATGCGTGCCTCAGCCGCGTTGATAATGCGGTCAATGTCATCTTGGTCAAATGCATAAAGCAGGGATACCGCGCCGTCGATTTCCCGTACGGCGATCAAGGCGATCGGGAACCGCCCTTGTTCAATGCGTATTTTGAAGTATGCTTTGGGCACTATGCCATAGCGAGGTAAGTTGTTCTTGGCCAAGCGCAGGAAGTCACGGATAATCTGGATGACTTCTGCTACTACATCTGGCGGGAGATTATCTGCGCTGCCAGGGTGCCGGAACGCGATGTCCTGTAAACCAAGCCGCAGCAAAATGCCGTCTAATTGGTCTTCGTTTTCGATGTATTGTTCGTGTTTGCGGCGGCTGACTTTAAACAGCGGTGGCTTGGCGATGTAGATATAGCCGGCCTCAATCAGTGGGCGCATATGCCGATAGAAGAAAGTCAGCAGCAAGGTCCGGATATGCGAGCCATCGACGTCAGCATCGGTCATTATAATGACCCGATGATAGCGGGCCTTGCTGACATCAAACTCTTCTACCCCGATACCGCAGCCAATGGCGGTGATCAGAGTGCGAATTTCGATATTGTTGAGTATTTTATCAAGGCGGGCTTTTTCGACGTTTATCACTTTGCCGCGCAGGGGTAAAATGGCTTGGTACCTGCTGTTACGCCCTTGCTTAGCCGAGCCACCCGCAGAATCGCCCTCGACGATGTACAACTCTGACAGGGCGGGGTCCTTCTCTGAGCAATCGGAAAGCTTGCCTGGTAGTGCGGTGATGCCGAGTGGACTTTTGCGCCGGCTCTGCTCTCTGGCTTTGCGGGCGGCCTCACGGGCTCGGGCAGCGCCATAAGCCTTCTCCAAAATAAGTTTAGCTTCTTTCGGGTGCTCTTCGAAATATGTACTCAAAGTGGCATAGACGATTGAATCAACAATGCCGCGGACTTCGCCATTGCCTAGTTTGGTCTTAGTCTGGCCTTCAAATTGCGGCTCTTTGACTTTGACGCTGACTACTGCGGCCAGGCCTTCACGCACATCTGAGCCCGAGACAGGCAGTTCATTTTTGTAGGCTGGTTGATTCTTGGCATAACTGTTAATACAACGGGTAATCGCCTGTTGGAAGCCAGTTAAGTGGGTGCCGCCCTCAAAAGTGTTAATGTTGTTGGCGTAACTGTAAATCGTCTCGACATAAAAATCATTGTACTGCATCGCAACCTCAGCTTCCACGTCATCACGAGTCGTTTGGAAGTAGATTACCTCATGCAAAGGTGTCTTGACCTTATTCAAATGGAGCACGAATTCCCGTAGGCCGCCTTGAAATTGGAAGACTTCCTCGCGCGGATTCTCACTCCGCTGGTCGCTGAGGGTGATGCGAATGCCGGCATTTAGAAACGCCAGCTCCCGCAAACGGGTGGCCAGGATGTCCCATTTGAACTCTGTGATAGTGAAAATCTCCGGATCGGGCATAAATTTCACGGTCGTGCCGTGCCGCTGGCTTGGTCCGACCTTGATCAATTGCTCGGTAGTATGGCCGCGTTCGAAGCGCATTTGGTATTCAAAGCCAGCGCGGTCGATTTTCAAGGCCAGCCATTGTGACAACGCATTGACACAAGACACGCCGACGCCGTGCAGTCCTCCCGAGACCTTGTAGGCATTGTGGTCGAATTTTCCGCCTGCGTGGAGCATAGTCAAAGCGACTTCACAAGCAGGCTTTTTCTCTGTGCTATGCATATCCGTCGGGATGCCACGTCCATCATCAATAACTGTGATGCTGTTATCGAAGCAAATAATCACCGCGATATTCTTGCAATAGCCGGCCAGGGCTTCGTCAATACTGTTGTCGACCACTTCATAGACTAGGTGGTGCAGACCGCGCTCACCAGTATCGCCGATATACATACTCGGACGTTTTCGAACAGCTTCGAGTCCCTCCAAGACAGTGATTTGGCTGGCGTTGTAATTAGAACTGTCGCCCTCAGAGGTGGGTATAACAGCGGGATTCTCCGGCAAAGCATCATTGACGCCAGCAGAGTGAGGTTCGGCGTTGGACATGAATATTTCCTTAATCTGGATCGGTGCTGAAAATTGCAAACATAACCAGTGCGACAGGTTATGGAAAAGTTTATTAATATAATGTATATAACAG
>CAZUCG010000244.1:0-5046 GCA_964619145.1 uncultured Lentisphaeraceae bacterium
CTTAGGTTTTCAAAACAGCGTACTAGTCAGGCCTGAAATGGCCTCTTTCCACATTTTGGCTTCGGAAAGTAAAAGAAAGAAGCTGATTGCCTAAGTTTTGGAGAAAGAAATGGCCAAGAATTTGTATGTCGGGAATCTGAGCTACACTGTCACTGATGATGAGCTCAACCAACTTTTTGCACAGTACGGCAGAGTCGAGAGTGCAAGAGTGATTATGGACCGTGATTCCGGTCGCAGCAAGGGTTTCGGATTTGTGGAAATGACTGATGACAACGAGGCACAAGCTGCTATCGATGCCCTGAACGGCAAAGAAAACGGCGGTCGCGTTATCAACGTCAACGAAGCCAAACCACGCACTGAAAATGGTGATCGCGGCGGTTTTGGCGGCGGACGTCCTCGTGGCGGTGACCGTGGCGGCAAACGCTTCTGATTCCCGTTTAGGGTTGGCAGTGAGAGTTAATTATTCTTGCAGCCTAGCCCATTCGGCAAAAGACTTCTGTTTCTTTAGGAGACGGGAGTCTTTTTTTTGCTCAGCCGACTTATACCTGGGCCGCTTCAACTGCCTGCATTCCCAACTTTAACAGCTTATTGTTTTGGAGAAAGAAATGGCTAACATCCTTCGTCGGAGTATCGTTCTGGACAAGATGCGCGCCGGCAAACGCGCTCTGAGCTTCAAGTTAAATTTTGCCAGCCAAGCTGCTCCAGCCATTCCTGCGCTGGCTGGCTTCGATTGTATCTGGATTTGCCAAGAGCACGCACCCTCGACAGATTACTCGACGATGTGTGCGCAAATCAATACTGCCAAAGCTTATGGTATGGACACTATCGTGCGAGTCCAGAAAGGCTGCTATTCCGATTATATTTTACCTTTGGAAGCCGATGCCACCGGCATTATGGTGCCGCACTTGATGAGCGCTCAGGAAGCCCGTGAGCTCGCCCATTGGACACGCTACCATCCCACTGGTCGACGTCCTCTGGATGGTGGCAATGCGGATGGCCTGTACTGCCGCATCCCGCCAGCCGAGTACACCAAGTTCGTCAATGCCAACCGTCTGGTCATCGTTCAGATTGAGGACCCCGAGCCGTTGTCCGAACTCGAGGCAATTTGCCAGGTTCCGGGGATAGATATGATCTTCTTTGGCCCCGGTGATTTCAGTCATTCGATTGGCTACGTTGGCGAATTAGAGCATCCTGAGGTCGATCGAGTGCGCCGACTGATTGCCGACACCGCCAATAAATACGGCAAATTCGCCGGCACGGTCAGCGGTGTCGATACTATGCAGAAGTATTACCAGATGGGCTACCATTTCTTGAACTGTGGCTCAGATGTCGGAGCCTTGAATGGTTTCTGTAACCAAGTGGTCAGCCATTTTAACAGTTTGCAGTAAGCAGCCAGAACTCGTTGCTCCCAATATGGACCGCGACGCTAAACTCAGAACGCGACCGACCGAAGAATAACCTGATAAATCTTTGCTCTTTTTGGCATTGTTTCTTGACAAGCTGATATTAATATGCTAAACTATAAATTAGCCTTATTTAAATCAGCAAAAATCGAACCAAGAGTTATGCTATGAGAGGACCGACTGACAAACAGCAAGAGATACTCGATTTCATCGCCGAGTTTCAAAATCAAGAGGGTATGGCACCCACCATTGATGAAATAGCCCGGCATTTCGCGATCAGCCCAGCTACAGCCTTCAGCCATATTCGGGCCTTGCAGAAAAAAGGTTATTTGAATCGCTCCTCCAAGGCCCGCAGCCTGGTGGTCATCGACCAAGAGCGCAGCCGGCATTTCTCTTTGTCGATCAGTATCCCGATCCTTGGACGAATCAGTGCAGGAGCAGCGTTGTTGTCTGAGGAACACATCGAGCGCCGCATCAACCTCGACCCCAGCCTGCTGCCGCGCAAAATCAACCGCGACGGCCTTTTTGCCTTGCAAGTACAAGGCGACAGTATGCGTGATTTAGGCATCCTGGACGGCGACTTGGTTATTGCCCAGCAAAGCAGCAATGTCTCACTGGGTGACATCGTGATTGCGTTGGTAGATGGCGAGACTACGGTCAAATCGCTGTATCTGACTAATGGCGATTGGGAATTACGTCCAGCCAACCCCGCTTACCAACCTCTCCGAGTGCCGTTGGAAGAATTGTCTGTCCAAGGCGTAGTTATCGCGTTGAACCGTATTTTCTAATAATGTCGTTCACCTACCTGGAGCGCAATAATGATTGCCAGCATCACCGGCTTCTTAGTGGAAAATAACTTAACCGAAATCGTGGTCGAGGTCAACGGCGTGGGATATGCCCTTACTGTACCACTGAGCACCCTCGATAAGTTCCCGCCTTTGCAGGCAAAAGTCAGTCTACTGACCCACTTACAGGTCAGGGAAGATGCGCTACAGCTTTATGGCTTTAGTACTGCGGCGGAACGACAGCTGTTCCGCTTGCTGATCAGTGCCGTGCCAGGCATTGGCCCTAAACTGGCCATCAATGTCTTGAGCTCGCTGTCCAGCAATGGTTTTTGCGAGGCGATTGCGAATCGGGACATCAAGGCCCTGTGCCATATCAACGGCGTGGGCAAGAAGACTGCCGAGCGAATGATCGTAGAGCTACAGGACAAAGTAAGCGCCTTTGCCCACCCCAACAACCGCAGCGGAGTCAGTTCTGCCATCAGTGACCACCCAGTTGGAGTTGATGCCATAGCCGCTTTGGAGACACTAGGGTATAAAAAAGAAGTTGCCAGCAAGGCGGTACAAAAACTTTGTCTTGAGGACCAGGATGGTACCTTGAGCGCCTCAGCTTTAATCAAAAAAGCGCTCTCTCAACTAAATTCCTAAGCCAGCTGGAAATACGCGGTCGTAGTTTCAGCTTAGCCTGTCTTAACCCGGCTCGCACGCCAACATAATTTTTCTACCCCTATGCCAGCAGACCGTTTCATCACTTCAGAGCTCAATAGCCGCGAAGAATCCTTCGAACAGACGCTCCGACCACAAGCATTTGCCGATTTTCCGGGGCAAAACAGCATAAAAGAGCGTTTGCAAATTATGGTCGATGCCTCGATTGCCCGCGATGAGCCACTGAGTCATATCTTGCTCAGCGGCCCGCCCGGTCTCGGCAAGACCACCTTGGCCAATATCATTGCCAACGCCCGCGGCTGCAATATCAAATGCAGCAGCGGCCCAGTTATCGAAAAGCCAGGCGATCTAGCCGGACTACTCACCAGCCTGGAAGAAGGCGATATCCTCTTTATCGACGAAATTCACCGCCTGCCGATCCAGATTGAAGAATACTTGTATAGCGCAATGGAAGACTTCGTGATCGATATTATGCTTGAACAAGGCGTCGGCTCACGCTCAGTCCGGCTGAATCTACCAAAATTCTGCCTGATCGGAGCCACTACTCGCCAAGGCAGGCTCTCGGCGCCACTGCGCTCGCGTTTCACTATGCCGTGCCGGGTAGATTATTACAAAATTGAAGAGCTGCAAGTGATCCTGCTGCGGAGCGCGCTAGTCTTGGACATCGAGGCCCAGGAAGACGGCTTGCGGGAGATCGCCAGCCGCAGCCGCGGCACACCGCGCATCGCCAACAACCTCCTGCGCTGGGTGCGTGATTTTACCCAAGTCAAAAAACAGCCCCGGATCACGGCTGAGATTGCTGACCAGGCCCTGCGGATGCTGGAAATCGACAAGGATGGCCTCGATGAGATGGACAACCGGATTCTTGAGGCCATCATCGTCAAGTTTAAGGGGCGCCCGGTTGGTCTGAAGAGCCTGGCCGTGGCAGTTGGCGAAGACGAGGGCACTATTGAGGATGTCTATGAGCCGTATTTGATTCAGGAAGGCTATATCCTCCGGACACCGGCCGGACGAATCGTCACCAGCAAGGCAGAAAAGCGGTTTGGCCTCAAGAGTTCGCAGTCTGCACAGCAACCTAAGCTGTTCTGAGAACTCCCAGCCCGAGTGAGATTATCTCGGCCGTCACATTATCCTGAATTGGAAAGGATTTCGCTATGCGTAGTATGACCGGTTATGGTCGCGGCAATGCCACGGCAAATGGCAATCAAGTCAGCGTCGAATTATCTGCGGTAAATAGTCGCAAACAAGTAGAGATGCGCTTCGCTATCCCACGCGAATTGGGAATGTTGGAGCCGCAGCTGCGCCAACTGGTCCAGCAAAAATTGTCACGCGGCAGCCTGAACATCGCCATCACTTATCAACTCTGCGAGGAGACTAACAGCCAACTGGGACAAATTGACCTGGCGGCGGCCAGCCGAGCAGCGGCTACCTTGCGCCAAGTCGCCCAAGAAGCCGATTTGACTGCTGGACCGACCCTGGCGGAGATCCTGCTGGTGCCAGGAGTGATTAGTCAGGCCAGTAGCTTGCCTTTCGAACCATTGCAAGCGTTAGTGACTGAAGCACTGGCCCAAGCCTTGCAAGCACTCGACGCGATGCGCTTGACCGAAGGACGGGCCTTGCAAGAAGACCTACTGGCCCGTTGCGAAAATATGCACCAAGTCGTCACCGCCATCGCCAATCGCGGAGACGAGGCCGTCCGCCAACAATGCCAGCGCCTGCAGGAACGCATCGGCAAACTCGGTCTAGAGCTATCGCTGGATGACGAGCGCCTGAACAAAGAAGTCGTTTTTTATGCCGAGCGTTCCGACATCACCGAAGAGCTGGTCCGCTTACAGAGCCATCTGGAGCAGTTCCACGAGCTGCTCCACAGCGATGACGACCCGGGCCGGAAGCTAGATTTCCTGGGTCAAGAGATGAACCGTGAGGCCAACACGCTGTCGGCCAAGACTGCTGATAGCCAGATCGCATCTCTGGCTCTGGGTTTGAAAACAGAATTAGGTCGCGTGCGCGAGCAAATTATGAATATCGAGTGAGTGGTTTATGCCGACTGCTAAAGAGAAGCTGCCGGTCACGGCGGCCGTCCGGGTACTACAAGCAGCTGGAGTCACCTACCAGGCACTGCTGTACAACTACGTTGAACGTGGTGGCACCGCTCACCTTGCCAGCGAACTGGGACTTGCTGAGCACCAAGTCGT
>CAZUCG010000245.1:0-5028 GCA_964619145.1 uncultured Lentisphaeraceae bacterium
CTGTGGCTACCACCGCCGCAAAGATCGCCCCCCACAATGGCGAGAACCAACTCAGGCCGAGTTGACTCTGGCAAAAGCGAGCCAGGCCGATGCCGCCCAACAACGAATGCGAAACTGCCCCGACCATATAACTACAGCGCTTGGCAACCACATAACTGCCCACCACACCACAGGCGACAGACGCTAAAACTATGGCTAGGGTGGTTAATAACAATAGACCGCTAGGCATAAATAAATCTTGCCAAAATTGCTCAAGCATTTTTTTTGCCCTCCTGACGGGTTGGCCTATCGGCACTGTGATTATACCGGTGATTACAGGACCCAAGGTCACGATTGCTATTCACCGGGCAATTGCCGTTATGCTGCACGTGCCGCCAGAAGCCCTCCTCAGTGCTGTTGATATCAGCCAGGCAATGCATTTCAGCAGTATGATTAACGCAGATCAAGTGGCTGGCATAAGACTCCACGATATTCAGGTTATGTGAGACCATAACGATAGTCAGGCGCTTATTCAACTCCTGTAATAGCTCATCAATCCGCTGAGCACCGACGGGGTCGAGATTGGCATTCGGCTCATCAAGTAGCAGCAACTCCGGTTCGCCAGCCAATGCCTGGGCAATCAACACCCGCTGCCGCTCACCGCCTGATAAGGACGAAAAAGGCCGCTGGCCATATTCGCCCAAACCGACTTGCCACAAACAAGCCAAGGCCACCGCACGATCGTGCGCGTTATACGACCCGAACCAATGCCGTTCTACCCGGCCCATCAAGACCACATCCCTGACATTAGCCGGGAAGGCGCTGTCGCAGACCAATGCCTGAGGGACATAACCGATCTGTCGGCGCACATCAGCAGGCTTTTGCCCAAAGACCTGCACCTCGCCAAAACGCGGCTTGAGCAGGCCGAGAATCAATTTCAGCAGCGTCGTCTTGCCACCGCCATTGGGCCCGACAATAACAGCGAATGCCCCCTGCTCAATGCATAACGAAATTTCATGCAGAGCCTCGAGCTGCTCGTAACGAAAACAGACCCGGTCCAGCAAAATGGCTGTGGGATTTTGTTGGTCTGGTAATTTATTCATAATGTTTTTGCGCCTCTTCAATTAGTCGCCGCCGTCACCGGGGTCACACTGGCAGGGGTACGTTTAATCTGCCAGTGCCTGGGTTAATAGACTGGCAATTTTACGCAACCCCTGGCTATATGACAATGGCAAGGGGTCCATCAGTATCACCTCGAGATCAAGACGGCGGGCCAGACTCCGGGCCGACCGATCGCTGAACTGCGGCTGGGTAAAAATCGCTTTCGCCCGCATCTCCTGGCAGTGTCGCAGGAGTTCGTTCAAATAACGCGCCCCGGGTTGCTTGCCATCCTGTTCTACCGCCAGCTGCCGCAAGCCGTACTTCGCTAAAAAATATCCGAAAGCCGGGTGCACGACCAGCACCTGCCGGCCAGAAAAAGGCTGCATCGTGGCCTGCAATTCCTGCTGCAGTGCCGTCAGTTCCTGGGTATAGCTATCAGCCCGCTGCCGATATAACTTGGCCGCCGCGGGCCGCAATTGGGCAAACACCCTCTCCAGGTGCCGAGCGTGGACTATCATATTATCGACATCCAGCCAGACGTGCGGGTCCATCCCGTCAGTGCCGTGCTGCTCATCCGCACAGTGGCCTTCGATCGCCCGGATGGTCATCCCAACTCGCGTATCAAGCAGCAGCACCTCCGGTTGCCTAGCGGCAATGCGCTCTCGCAAACCTTTTTCCAGGGGCATACCAAGCAAAAACACGGCCTTCGCCGCCCGCAAGGCGGCATCGGTCCGCATAGTGAGCTGGTAATTTTCCGGATTCATCCCTGGCGGCACTAGTATTTCGACTTGCACCTCTGGCCCGCCAATGCGCTGAGCCGCTTCTACTTGTGGGGGGACGCTGACAAAGACTGTGAGTTTTTCTTCAGCCAACAGGCACAGCCCGGCCAAACAGTATAATGAAAAAAGAACACCACTGCGCATAAACACTCCTTCAGTTTGTAACCAACAACACTCCGCACCCCGAACGGCCGTACTACTCAGTCAATGGCGGCCAACTCCTGGAAATTTCTCCTGGCCAGGTCATCCTGGAATTTCTGGTACCGACTAGTAAAATCCTGAGCCAGCTTTGCCGGCAGATGCTGCATAAACGAGTCAGCATCCCGGCTGTGGGTGTCCCGGAATGCCTCTTCCACTATGGCTAATGTCAAATCCTGCGGGTCTCGGCTAGGCAGGAAGGCTGTGTCAGCCTTGTCGTCCTGAGCAATCGCCACGATAATGCCGGCTTGCTGCAAGCTCTCCAACACCCGATGCATAATCCGGGTCGAGATGCCATTTTCCCGGGCATAAGTCAGCGGTTGCCAGGCCGGTTCGCCCTTACTGAAGGCCCGACAGACTTTATAGACCACCATCACCGCCAGCAACACACAGGCGCCATTTGAAGTCTGATCCGAAATGCGCTCCCAGCGCATAGTGCGATGATTCTGAATCGCGAAGCTGATTTCTGCTCCCACTAAGATAATGCCCCAACTGGCATACAGCCAGGCCAGAAAAAATGGCACCACCGCGAAAGTACCATAAATCGCGTTGTAATTCGTCAAACCGACCTGTAACGATAAATAAGCCCATTGCAAAACAGACCACATTATCCCGGCCACAAAACCAGCGATCACAGCCGGAAAAATTTTCACACTGGTATTTGGCATAAAAATATAAAAGAAGGTAAATCCTCCAGTGATAAAGATCGCCGCCAGAATTGCGAAGCTCTTCCGAATGACCCAGGCCAGGGTCGGTGCGTGTTCGGAGAGATACGCCAGCAGGCTATGGGAGGATATTACCGCATTCAAGCTCGTCGCGAGTAAAAACACAATCGGCAGCAAGATCAGCACCACTAGGTACTCGCTGATCTTCCGTGATATCGGACGACCTTTCTTGACCCCCCAGATAGTATTCAAGTTATCCTCGAGCTTGGACATCGAGATGATGACTGTGATAAGCAGCATCAGCGAACCAATCAGACCTAGAGTCGCAAAACTGGTCTTCTCGACATAGGTGAAGATACTGACCAGAACCTGCTGCATCGGTGGCGGCAATGAACTCGCCAGACCAGCTGGCGGCGGCGGCGGCGGCGGCGCGGCCGGCTCAGACGCTCGCGAGGCCGCGGCATTGCCTGAGGCCTCAGGAGAGGGCAATGCCTCTTGGGCGTCAACTGGCAAACTCTCGCTTCCCGGGCTAGCTTCCTGGGCGTCGTCTTGCGAGTCTTCACTTTCTTGGGCTGCTGCCGTCGTCACGACTTGGAATCTTGTTTCCTTAACCTCCTCGCCATCCACGATAGTCACGCTTTCCAAGACTTCCAGTCCGACGGCCGACATCAGCTTGTTCTGCATTCCGAGGCCTTTACTGAACGAGAACATAATCGCCAATACCGGCACCATCGAGACCAGAGTAATGTAAGTCAGTCCACTAGCCTGCAGGCTGCACTTGTTGTTCTGGAAATCGCGACCGACAATCATCGCGATGCGGCACAGTGAAAACAATACCCTGCGCAAGCCCTTCAGGCCATCTAAATCCTTGGCCCACAACTCTTCCAAAAAGAAGCGCCGGCCATCTCTGAGGGCGTTGCTGAATGCAACAATAATCTTCATTGTTTTTTTCCCTGTTCTGCCGTTTTGTGCATCCGCGACAGAATTAAAATTGAAATAATAGCCAGGACAGCGCGGCCATACCTAATAGCAACCAGATCATATTCAAATGCCAACGCAGCGCAACTAGCAAAGTGAGCGCAAAAATCACACCGGCCTGCCAACAAATTCCGAAATCCGCACCCCGCGTCCAGAGGTTTTGCACGGGCGCGGTAAACAACGAGGCGTTGGCAAAAAAGACAACCGCGGCCGCGATCATCCCCAGTGTGGCCGGGCGGATGCCGCTCAAAGCCGCCTTAACCAGCGCGTTATCTCGGAAGGCCGAGACGCAGCAAGCAATTATCATCCCCAGGGTCAGTGACGGCGTGGTCACGCCCATAGTCCCAGCCAGTGCTCCCCAGAAGCCGCTCTGCTGAAAACCGATGTAGGTCGCTGCATTCAATCCCACCGGCCCCGGCGTGATCTGGGCCAAGGCAATCAGATTAGCGAACTCCTCACCATTCAGCAAAGCGTGGTTTAGCACCAGTTCATCATAGAACAGCGGTATCATCGCATAGCCGCCACCGTAGGTAAAGACCCCAATTTTCAGAAAAATCAGATATAATTGGATTGGGTTCAAGGCTGCCCTCCCGCAGCGGCATTTCGCCGCCAGAGCCATAGATTGATCGCGGTCTGCAACAACCCGGCTACAGCCCCGCCAACAATCAGCCAGATCGCATTGAGATTGAAAAACACCAAGGCGACAAAACAACCCACGGCCACGATAATCGTAAAAGCGTCCTGCAGAATCGGCTTACTCATCTTCAGCACTGAGACAAAAATCAACGCGCAGACCGCCGCCCTCACTCCCAAGAAAGCGTGCTGTGCTGCCGCGGTGCCTTGGATGGCCATAATCACTGATGCCAACAGCACGATGGCTAAGAATGGCGGTAGCAAACTGCCCGCCAAGGCCAGCAATGCTCCTGCTATCCCAGCGCAGCGATGGCCGATCAGCACCCCCATATTCATAGCGATAATGCCCGGCATAGCTTGCATAATCGCCACCGTATCGAGCATATCATCCTCAGTCATCCAGCCTCGTTTTTCCACAAATTCTCGTGACATCAAGGGCAGCATCGCCAGTCCGCCCCCGAGGGTCACCGCACTAATGGAAAAAAACACCCAGAAAAGTGTCCGCAAACGCTTTATCTGTTCTGACATTACTCGTCCTCTAGTATTTTCACTGCCTGTTTAGCCGTCCTGGCAGGGTTCATTTCTTCAGCCTTGACTGCAGGAACTGCAGCGTCTCAGCGACTTCCTCTGGGCCGGTCTTAGCAGCCAGCACCGGCACCTGGTGTTTTCCTTCGACGGTGGGGATGGCGATGGCG
>CAZUCG010000246.1:0-5027 GCA_964619145.1 uncultured Lentisphaeraceae bacterium
TCGGTGGGGTGAAGCCGATGCGCCTCTGGCGCCGAGGCTTCACTCTAATCGAACTACTGGTGGTGATTGCTATCATCGCCGTGCTGGCGTCGATGCTACTGCCGGCGCTGAGTACCGCCCGGGCCAAAGCCCAATTGATTACTTGTAGCAACAACCAGAAGCAGATAGGGGTCGGATTTTCTATCTACCATTCCGACAACAACGATTATTCGCCATATTATAGTCGAACTAACATCGGTGTCTGGAACAACGTGTTTTTGACTGAGCGTATTTTGCAGATTGCCACCTTCGTTTGTCCCAGCTTACCTCCCGACGCTCAGAAGCACTACAATCAAGGTAGTAGGCCGGGACCGATCTATGCCAGTAACTATGGTTTGCTTAATCCTGGTTATGGGTACAACTATAACTATGTCGGCAGCCATATTCTGCCCACCGGAAATCCTATGCCGACTGATGCGGCATCTCGCATCAGTGAATTCAAATACCACGCCCAGATGTTTTATACGATGGACACGGCCCTGCGCGGCGACCTTAGTAAAGGCTGTTACCGGGTGACCCATAATTACAGTGGCACGCCCTCAACTAGTCAGGGTAATCCCGACCCGCGGCATAACGGACGGGTCAACGTGTTGTTTGGTGACGGGCGGGTGGACAGCGCCAAGATAACGCAATTTTCCTCGTCGATGTTTGCTGAATTCAGAAACCAGTTCGGTTATAATTTTTATCACGGAGGCCGTAATTGAGAACCTTGACTTTAACTAATTTGTTGAGCAGTCTGTTTTTGCTGACCTTGGCGCAGCCGCTGTTCGGTCAAACAGAAAAGCAGCCTGCGTTGTCTTTCCGGCGCAGTGAACACACATCATCCTTATACATCGGCAAGCGTCCGCGGCTGACTCCGCACACCCAGATTTATGCGCGGATGCAGCCGTATGATCTGTATAGCAACTACTTGGATGAATGGATTGATCGGCCATTGTACCACAATCGCTCCTGGCGAGATACTACCGAGGGGCAGGAGCAAGCCTTCCTGCGCGATGTCCAGGCAGTGCAGGAATACGGCATTGAAGGCTTTACGATGCTCGGCAGCAGCTATGTCCCCCGTTATCGCCGGGCGCTGCAGATTCTCAAAAAAAACTCAGTTCAGGATTTTATGTTTATGCCTGGAATGTCGTGGAGCAGCCGGGGTACTTATAACAAACTACTCGATAACGCCAAGACTGCATTTGCTAGTCCGTTTACACCACGTATAGGCGGCAAGGTGCCGTTCTTCACTTATGTCAGTTGTCCGCTTGAAGAGATCAGCGCTTTTCGCGAGCGTCTGGCTGGCGACGGCTATGCTGCCGTGTTGCTGTTCGACAATCTCTGGCTGGATATGTTTGCCGAGTACCGGCAAACTGGAGTGCTGTCAGAGGCCACATTGGCTGAGATGGAGGCGAGCATCCGCAGTAAACTGTCGGTGCTCGATGGTCTGATTTTCTTCGCCTTCCATATGCATCGGGATGGTAAAAGCGATTATACGCTGAAGAGGCAGTTCTATTATGAGCTGATTGAAAAACACGTCGCGCCGCTGTTTGAAAAAATCTACCGCGAGCCGGCTTTTGCCGGGAAATTGCTCGGTTTAAACTTACGGCACGGCTATCTCGGTCATATGAGTGGCACCAATGAAGCCGAGTACGGCACCTCGCAGATACGCGAAGTGCTCGATATCGCGCTATTGCTGAATGCCGATATTCTCTCTCTGGTTGAATGGAATGAGGCCAATGAGAACACCAGTTTTCAACCCAGCGTCACTAATTCGCGGGCCTTGCAGCGTCTGTTGCGCTTCTATGCGGGTTATCTAAAAGGGGAACCAGCCGCGCCCATTCCTGGTGACGATATCACTATTCCGAATCTAGTTCTGTCGGTCCGGCAGACAGTAAAAGTTGGTGAAAAAGTACGTCTGGAGCTGCTGAATATTCCTGATAGCCTTGAGCCACTGCCTTACACGGTGCGCTTGCAGCTTTACAACGACCGCGGCGAACTGCTCAAAAGTTTTGCTGAAGATCATTTTAAGCGAGAGAAGTTGACGGCCGTCACATATCAGATTCCGAGTGAAGAGCTAGTAGGGCAAGACGCTGTGTTGCCAGTGCTGACAGTCCAATACCAGGGCCAAGAGCGACGCTTTGAAGCGCTACAGTACATCCGCCTGGATACGACAGTGGGCTGGAATTTCAAAGAAGTTCGGCAGCCATTGCGCGATCTATTGCCGCTGCCGCAGGTAGAGTTTCAGGCTGAGCGACGTCCAGATGGCAGCATTACCATCCGGGCTGCCGTGCAGAGCAGCGAGCCGCTGGCATCGGTCGAAGTTCTCGACCAGGAGCAGGAAATGGCCGCCTACAGCAGCGACCAGACTTGGGACCCCGAGCTTAATCGGGTGGTGCTGATCCGCTTTTCCAAACCGAAGAATGCGATGATCAAAACGACTCTGCGGATTCCCGGTTGTACTGATTTTCAGTTCCAACCTTGGGGCCGGCCATACTCTGGTTTCGGCAAACTTAGTCTGGAGCAAGGCGTACTGCAGGGCGAGCTGCTGGTATGGGCCAAGGGCAGCGATTTCCTGCTTTCAATTCCTGGCGACGCAGATATCAACAATGCGGAGATAAAGCTGACTATGGAAGGGTATGGCGAAGCTGTGGTGCCATTGGCGACGCTCTTGTCGCGTCAGAGCTACGGCGTCGAGCTGCCCGGCCCGGTCCAAATACAATTCTACCATCGCCGACGGCTGCCTGACCATCCGCTTTATCCAGAAGAGACGACTATAGCGCTGCAGAAAACTCTTCATTCTGAATTTAAGAATCCGTGTCTGCAGTTACGGGTTATTAGCCAGTCTGGCAAAATCTACCGCTCGCGGCCAATTTTTCCGGTATTGCCGGCTGCTGCCGTGGCTGAGTTGCCGGTATTCTCCGCCTATGATGGCACGCGCAAGCTGATCTCGGTGCCGTCCAACCGTATTCCGGTGCTGAACTACGTGTTCCAGCCCAGTAACGGCACGCTGTTGCTCAATCAAGGCGCCGGCTGCTGGAATGCCGAAAATGGCGGCGGCTTTCGTTATCTGTTCCCGATGAACCGGGTTGAATTGCCGGAGGGGGTAACTAATACCGCGCCACAATGGACGAAAGAGCCGGATGGCTCGACCCAACTGAGTTTTGATGGTATCTCGAATTATGTGATTTTCCCGATGGAAGCATTTCCGACTGGCGCTTTCACTATTGATTTTGCCGTTTGGACAGATTCAGAAGCTAACCAAGCGCTGTTCCGCCACGGCGCTTTGCGGCTTAGTTCCCTGGATACCTTTGTAGTGAATGGCAAACTCCAGGCCGCATACGCGGAAATGGGAAGAAATTACCTCAATCCGGTCAACGACCTGGCTGTCAACCTGGATTTTCCGGTTGGCCGTTGGAATCAGGTCCAGATTAGCTACGATTTGCAGGAACTCCGCTTTAAGGTCAATGAGCAGGAGTGCCGCATCCCGTTCAGCAAACGGCCAGGCAAACCGGGGCCGTCCACTTTCGGCGGACCGTATGGCAGCGATCCATTCTGGGAGCAGCACCAGCTCAGTTACTTCAAAGGGAAGTTGCGCAATTTCGGCATCAGCCATAACGCCAAAATAGAGGAGTAATATGAAGGCTTTGTTTTTTCTGTTCCTGGCTCCGCTGCTGCTGCTCGCTGATTCAGCGACAGATCTCCCTGCACGGATATTAGTCACTTCAGGCGAGGTGCAAATTGAATTGTCGGCCCGGCATTTCTGGAATCTGAATGGTATCTGGTTCCGCGGCCGTATGGTCTGCCAAAAGAACAAAGGCTTCTATGGCACAGTTCTCGCTTACAAAGGACTCGGTTGGGTCGGCACCGGCCATCTGGAAAATAAGATCGGCGAAAAAGAAGTCACGCTTGAATTTCTGGCTGATGGGAAGCCGATTCCTCCAGGACAGGATAAAATCAACGCTACGACATTCAGCTTGAAAAAAACCTCGCTGCTGCACCAGGCTCGGCTGCATTATGAGCTATTGCTGGAGAATAACCGGCTGCGAGAGCAGATCACCTTGGAGGCGGTAGCAGAGTCAGAAATCGGAGTCCTCTATCACTTTATGCATCCGTGGGAGAATTGTTTTCAGGAATTCATTTTGCAGGGCAGCCAGACACCCGCGGTTAAACAAGTCTTTAGCGCCGAAAATGAACGCAAATTCGTCTGGGAAACGACGCCGACTTGGGCCGCCTTGTATGACCCGACGGAGAAACTGAGCGTGCTGTCGGTAGTACACAGCGAGCGCCCACTAGGACCCGAGCCGCAATGGCTGATGTGGAATCGCGGCCGCGACCGTAAACTTTATTACGTGCCGGGAAAGAATGTCACGCATATCCCCGGGTCACAATCTGACGCCGTGATGCTGACCTGCTTTATTGACTGCGAACCGTCCAGCTGGACGGAACAAGCCGCCGCGCTGGCAGCGGAGCTAAGCGTCGGGCTGAAAGTAACTCCATAGTTACGAAGGGCCAAATGTTTACCCCACCGCCCTGCAGGGTAGTGGGGTAAACTTAGCAGATGCCAGAATTATGCTGCTGCAGCCATCGGCTGGTCGGCAAGGGCGCATTGGCAGGCGAAAAGTTCGCTGGCTGTTCGGTTCTGATAAACCAGTTCAGTAACTGGCGCAGCAATCCCTCTCGGATGGATGCCAGTTCTGGATCAGCAAAACGGTTCCGGTATTCGTGCGGGTCGGTCTGTAAATCAAAGAGCTCGCCGACTTCTTGGTTATCCTGGTAGCCATACGATAATTTATAACGCTCTGTCCGTACTGTCTTAACCGCCAAGAACTCATAGAAGACGGCTTGGCGGTGGCAACTCTCACCCTCCAACAAGGCTTTCAGCAGACTCTGCCCTTGCACAGTTTTGGGCAGCGGGAGTTTTAGCAAGTCGCACAAGGTAGGGAAGAAATCGATAGTCTCGGTGAGTTCAGATTTGACCTGACCGGCCTTAATCTGGTTTGGCC
>CAZUCG010000247.1:0-5009 GCA_964619145.1 uncultured Lentisphaeraceae bacterium
CGATTGGAAAATCAGAGAAGGCCTCAGGAATGATCAATTCGCGGATCTCCTTCTCCAGTTCATCCAAGTTCTTGTTGGCGTCATGCTGAACAGAAATGACAACGGAAGACACTCTGAGAGGCTTCTCATCATCGTATTCGACGGAGACCTGAGCCTTCCCGTCGGAATGTGTGCCTGTTATGCTTAGTATTGGGTTAGCACAGTGAACGAAATTCTAACCGGTAAATGACATTCCGTGTCGCATCCGCTAAAACACAGCTTTTGCGAAAAATGCAACGATCATTTTAGAAAACTTCACCTAAAAATCATTAAAATCTGCATAATTTACGGACAAAACAATTCATACTACCTTTTTGAATGGGGTCGACCTACGCTAAAATGCTGCAGAAAGTGTGAAGATTGGTCCCCTCCCCCCGCTAGCCACTTTTTTAATTGCCTTGTTTTCTGCAGATGCAGACAAAATTGTTTATATTGACTGCCGAAGCCGTGTACAGCTGGAGAAAATGATGAATAAGAATTTAGTCACCCAGGAAATTGATTGGTTATGCTATCACGCCGTACAGGATAACACGCTGGATGCCCCTACTTGCATAGCAGTTATGGAGGCATTGGAGGAAAATAATGTCATCCCGAATATGCAAATTTTTATTGATGTGCTGCTGCAAAACAACCTTTGCGATGACAAAGAACACTTGCTGGCTTTAGCGGCTATGGCGCGCGAGGAAGCCAAGGTCTTTGCCCCCCCGCATAGTGTTTTCGCTGAAAGCCGTGCAACAGTTCCGCCGGCGGCTGATCAAACAGCAGTGGTAGCAACGCCGGAGCCGGTGGCAGTCAAAGCAGAGCCGGTGGCAGACATCAGTAGTGCGCCGCCGCCGCTAGCTCCCAGCACTGAGAGCTGGCTGAATGGCTGGCCGGTTTTGGCTGAAGTCGAAGACCTGCCTGTGGAGGGCCAGCGCAAACTGCTGGGAGATTTCCTGGCCCGTGGTCGGCAATGTCATTGCAGTGATGTCCATATCTCAGCCGCCGCCTATCCATTCGTCCGCCGTTTCACTAAAATACATTTACTGCCCGGTCAGCAAGTGCTGACTGCCAAGGCTGCAGAGCTGTTGAATCTGTGCCGTCTCAGTGACGAACAACGGCAGCAATTTGAGGAGAATTATGAACTCGATTACAGCCTGAAAATCACTGAGCAGGAGCGTTACCGAACCAACCTTATGAAGCACCGCTTGGGCGTGGCTGGGTCATACCGGGTCTTGGATGCGAAGGTCAAGAGTATTTCAGAGCTGGGCTTCAAGAACCCTGAAGTTATCGAGAAGCTCACTGCTCACAACCAAGGGCTGGTACTGATCACTGGACCGGCCGGTTGCGGAAAATCTTCTACCTTAAATACATTAGTGGACTTTATCAACAAGAACCGCAAGGATCACATCGTCACCATTGAGGACCCAATCGAAATTATCCATCGGTCCATAAGCTGTAATGTCACCCAACGGGAATTGGGGCGTCATACTAAGAGCTTCAGTAATGCCTTGAGGGCGGTCTTGCGCGAAGACCCAGATGTTATCGTCATCGGGGAGTTGCGCGACCTGGAGACGATTGAGATGGCTATCCGCGCCGCCGAGACTGGTCACTTGGTCTTCGGGACCTTGCATACCAGTAGTGCTCCGTCAACGATGGACCGAGTGCTCGATGTCTTTCCGCCTAATCAGCAATCGCAGATTCGCTCGATGGTAGCGGAAAGTCTTAAGGCGGTCATTTGTCAGCAGTTGCATCCCAATATCGACAATACAGGCGTCTGTATGTCCGCAGAAATCTTGCTGAGTACCTTGGCGGTGTCCAATCTTATTCGCGAAGGCAAGACCTACCAAATTAACTCCACCATCCAAACCAGCCGTAATATCGGTATGAGTACGATGGAGCAGAGTATGTTTGACCTCTATATGGATGGTAAGCGCAGTTTTGAACAGACCCTACCCTATATTAAAATTCCGGACTTGGTGCGGCAAATGCAGGCCAAAGAGGCGCAACGATTTGGCAACGCGAAACGCCGCTGAACCGCGTATACGGAAAGGAGATAACGATGTTACATTTAGATGATATGTTGCGACAGATGATTGATTTGGGTGGGTCAGACCTGCATTTGTGCTCTACTATGACCCCAAAAATCCGCTTACACGGTAATTTGTTGCCTTTGCCTGGACGAGAGCCGATTCCGCCGGATGAGATGCTGCGCATCCTGGGAGAAGTCGCTCCACCCGTGCGCTGGGAATGGTATCTGGAAAATTGGGATATGGACTATGCGTACGAAATCACCGGCTTAGCGCGCTTCCGAGTGAATTATCTGAACAATTACTACGGACCAGCAGCAGTGATGCGGGTGATCCCGACAAAAATTATGTCGATTGAGGATTTGCATTTGCCGCCCATCCTGCGCGATATCTGTGAAAATAAAAATGGCTTGGTGTTGGTGACTGGCCCTACCGGCAGTGGTAAATCCACGACTCTGGCAGCGATGGTTGACTATATCAATGATACCCAGGACAAGCACATCATCACCATCGAGGACCCGATCGAGTTCGTCCATCCCAACAAACATTCGATTATCGTGCAGCGAGAAGTCGGACCGAATACCAAGAGCTTCGGTGCCGCCTTGCGAGGTGCTATGCGAGCTGACCCGGATATCATCCTGGTTGGTGAGATGCGTGACCAGGAGACTATCAACCTGGCGCTGACTTGCGCAACTATGGGTATTTTAGTCTTCGGGACACTGCACACCAACAATGCGCCTAAGACCATCGACCGCATTATCGATTCCTTCCCTTCCGATCAGCAGCCGCAAATCCGAGCGATGTTAGCCC
Organism: uncultured Lentisphaeraceae bacterium; assembly: GCA_964619145.1. Classification (GTDB taxonomy): domain Bacteria; phylum Verrucomicrobiota; class Lentisphaeria; order Oligosphaerales; family Oligosphaeraceae; genus JAAZIZ01. The sequence goes on from CAZUCG010000247.1 coordinate 2,859, forward strand.
AATCTCTGACAGCAGTCGTCTCGCAGTTACTGTGCCGGACTGCGACAGGAAAAGGCCGTATCGCCTGTCACGAAGTGCTGTTGCGCAATGAGGGTCTGCCAGCGACCATCCGGGAAGGCGCCATCGCTAATATCCGCAGTATTATCGAGCAGTCTTCTGGCATCGGGATGCAGAGTATGGATAATACCTTGATGAAGTTGTTCAAGGAAGGTAAAATTACTTCCCTTGAAGCCTATATGAAGTCCCTGAATAAAATCGAGTTTGAAAAAATCCTCACTCCGGAAGATCGCAATACATTGCGCGGCTAAGTAGGGGCAGTTTAGTCACGCCCAATGCTAGCTTAACAACCGGGGCGGTAACTGTTGCCATTGCGAGATGCGTTGGCGGCAAGGTCAGCAAACAAAGAGGTCATTATGTCGGAATTACGAGTAGCCATTGTTGGTTTAGGGTGGGCCGCCGGCGCACATATCGAGGCCGTTAAGGCGAGCCGCGGCGCTAGCGTTACGGCTGTCTGTAGTCAGCGTCGGCCGACCTCGGCGGCCGTAGCAGCCCAGTATGGCTTGAATAATCCGAAGGTCTATGGCGATTATCAGGAATTGCTGGCTGACCCGGATATCGACGTGGTATCATTATGCAGCTTTAATTCGCTGCATCCGGAGCAGACTATCGCCGCTATTCAGGCTGGCAAGCACGTCTATGTCGAAAAACCACTCGCTCTGAGTATGGATTTAGCCCAAGCTATGCACGCGGCTTGGTTGGCGGGCAAGGTTAAGGTCTGCGTTGGCTTCGAATGCCGCTACAGCCAGCAGCTGACACTGCTGCAGGCGGTCATTGAGCAAGGCCTGATTGGCGAAATTCATTATGGCGAGGCAGACTATTACCACGGCATTGGACCCTGGTATGGCCAGTATCCCTGGAGTTGTCGCAAGGATGGCGGTGGCAGCGCATTGCTTAGCGGCGGTTGCCACGCTCTGGATGCGTTGCTGCTGGCAATGGGCTCGCCGGTGCTGGAAGTAAGTAGCTATGCCAGCAAAAGCAAGGCAGAATGCTTCCAGGAATATGAGTTCCCGCCCTGCAGTGTGAGTATTCTTAAATTTGCCGATGGCAAAGTTGGCAAGGTAACGGCGTCCATCGACTGCTTACAACCATATTATTTTCATTTTCAGTTCTTGGGCAGCAAAGGCAGCATCCTGGATAATAAATTCTACAGTACTGTCTTACCCGGACTGAATAAGGACAAATGGACTACTCTGGAAACCGCCTTGCTGGATTCCGGCGATGTGGTTGACCACCCTTATCAGCCGCAGTTCCAGGCTTTCTTTGACAGCATTCGTAACGACACGCCGGTGCCCTTAACTGGTCTGGAAGAGGCCTACCAGACCCATCGAGTCATCTTCGCAGCTGAGAAATCACTGGAATTAGGCCGGCCCGTGCAGTTAAGCGAAATCCCCAATTGAATATTTGGAGGCATTATGGCTGGAAGAATCCGCAAGGATTTGGAAGTGACATTGCTCGGTCTGGCGGTGCCGTCTTTGCAGAGCCAGAATAGTAGCCACCACTTGTTGACTGTGAATCTACTCTGGCCACGAGTCACAGTAGCCGGGAAAAGTACTGAAAAAGAAATCGAACTCTGCGCCGGTCAGGTGGATTGGCAAGCGGCAGACTGGTGCCGGAAAATCTTATTCAAGGAGAGTGTCGATAATACTTTTGGCCTGGAATTTAGCCTGACGACCGCTATGAGCCGCCTGCAAATACAAAAATTCAGCCGGTTTATGGCCGGGAATATTGTCAAAATGAGTGCCGATGTCGTCGATGACGCATTCCCCGCTGGCGATCTGGCTGCTCTGCCGTTGCTCTATGCCAGCAAAAACTTATTACAGGCTCAGAAACCTGCCAGTATCGTCCGCGGGACTTGTACCATCGTGGTTGAAGAAATACCTGATGAAGGGAGGCTACTCTTAGAAGTGCCGTTGCTTTCCACGCGGGTGTTGCTGCGCCGGCGTCGTGAAGGCGGCCATCGCGACCACGTCCGCTATATCAAAGAGACGTTGTTAGCCGAGGGCGCGCCAGACGGCGCTGCCAAAATTCAGCTGCGAATACTATAAGCCGGCAGCGCGGTATTTATAGCGCCTCGGGCTTTAATAAAACAGG
>CAZUCG010000248.1:0-5006 GCA_964619145.1 uncultured Lentisphaeraceae bacterium
TCTTTGACTGAGGGCATATCTTGCGAGGAGGGTCTTGTTGTTGGTTTTCCGGCCAAAGATGTTAGTATTATGTCAGCTGATAAGCGGCAGAGGATACCCTTGCGAGGCAGCATAAGCACAGCATCCAAGCAATGCTCAACAACTTAAGCAGATAGAAGATGGATCTGGTCTCGTGAAAAATGAAACTAGACGCCACTAAGAATAAAAATCTCGGCATTAGGCATTATATTGTAGGTGTTACAGCAAAACAACTGTCGGGTGAGTTGTTATGTGGCCATTGCGCCTTTGCCAAAATATGTGCTCAGGGTGAGATACGAGTTATGAAAATTTCAGAATTATTGCCGCCGTCCTTGATTAAGCTAGACTTGGAAGCGGAGACGAGAGAAGAGCTGTTCTCGGAGATGGTTCAACTATTTGTAGCCAATGGCAGCATAAAAGACCCAGCTGCGGCAGTACGCGTTCTAGAGGAACGCGAGGCTAAAATGTCGACTGGTATTTCTAGCGGCCTCGGCCTGCCTCACGGAAAACTGCCTGAGGCCAAAAGCACGCTGTTGGCGCTGGGCATTTCCCGAGAGGGCATTGAATATGACTCGCTTGATGGAGAGCCAGTGTATGTTGTCATTACTATCTTTGCTGAAGTAGATAATCCCGGCCAGCATATCCTAGTGCTGGCTGAACTCTCGCGCTTGTTTGCGCTACCAAATTTTATGGAGAAAATCCGCTCGGCTGACAGCCGTGAAGAAGTTTTAGCAATAATTTCCGAGGAGGAATAATCGATGAATAACCTCCTGCAAAGGATGCTGGCCGTCGATAAAGAGGCCGATTCCTTGGTGCAACAAGCTGAGGCTGAGGCTGCGAGCCTGGCCGAAGACACGCGGCAGCAGATTGCCCGTGAGCGCCAGGAAGCCCAAATTACCTTACAGGAAGAATGCGATGTCTTGCTGCAAAGTCAGCTTCAGAAGGCCCGACAAGCCGCCGAAGAAATTTTGCAAAAAGACGACCGGGACCTCGACGCACGCAAAGCTGAGTTCTCTCGGAAAATTGTTGCCAAAGCCCCCCAGATTCTGGGAATTATCCTCGGCACCCGTACTGATACGCCGCCAGCGAGTTGATTAAATGCTGCCACCATTATGGTCAGATTTGGCGGCGGCATCCTTCTCTCCCCTCCCAATATGTCTCACATCAACGTCAATACGGGGTACGAATACCTCTTCGCCAAGCTGCACGGCTTGTGGGGTAAATCTGCCAGCGGCGAACGCTTGCGGAAGTTGATCGCTTGCGTGACCGAAGAAAACCTCCTCCGAATGCTTAAGGACCTCGGATTTCCCTTGCATCAACATGAGAATTTTGAAAAGAGTCTGCTGCTGCGGGAAGTCTCTTTGTTGCAAGATTTTATCGCATTGTCCGAACCCGCTACCGCTAGGTTCTTGCGGGCCTTGTTGATTAGTATCTGCGAAGAGAATTTGAAGGTTCTGCTGCATTGCCGGTTCTTCCCAGAACAGGCGAACCCTATCGCTGAGATGCTCATTCCCATTCCTGGTGCGCAGCCATTGCTCTTCGAAGAATTACTGCAGGTTGAGGATATAGAACAGTTTATTACCTTGTTGCCGGATGAGTTCTCCTCGCCAGAATTGGCTCAGGTCATTCGACAGCTGGCAAAAGACAAGGATATTATGGCTGCAGAGTGCGCTATCGATGCTTTGGACTTTCAACGCCAATTTGACTGCGCTGGTAAGATGCCCCTGAGAGTTCGGAAGCAGGCTCGCCAGGTGGTTGGCTGGGAAATCGATATCACTAATATCATTATGCTCTTGCGCAATCTGAATATGTACCATTTAACCACTGAGCGCCTCGACGCCCTTTGGTTAAATAATGGCTGCTATGTCAGCCGTGAACAGCTGTCGGCACTGGGAAGTTCGTTGACCGTCGAGGATGCCATTCTGGGCTTGCCCGAGCCTTTCTCGGCTTTGCTGCAACAAGTTTATGATAGCAAAGAACTATATCATTGCGAACACGCGCTCTGGAATTTCCTGGCTCAGAAGGTCAGGATGATGTTTCGCAATTTCAATAACCCTAAATTGTCCATTTTGGCTTTTCCGTATTTGTTGCGTTTTGAGACCATCAATCTTGCCCGTATTTATGAGGGGATACGCTTTGGCTTGCCCGTAAAAAGCATCCAAAGTATGATGATTGGTGAAGCCTGAAGTTGATCTCCCCACTGGAGAATAATTCGCGATGTTTACACCCGCAAGAATGTGCAAAGTCAATATCCTGGTTTTGCAGAAGCACCTGGATAGCATCACTAGTTCCCTAGGTGATAGCGGTATGATCCATCTCGTCAATGCCGTCGCTCAGTCCCAGGACCACTTGCTGAATGTCATTGATATCAAGCAGAACAACCTCACTTTACAAAAAATGCTGAGCCTTTGTCGGCTGTTGATTGATGCTCTGGGCATTGAAAGCGATGCGCAGGTGCCAGCCATTGACGAACTCGAACGCGAGGAAATCGATTCACTGCTTAGCAAAATCTATGAACGCTACCGCGAGCAAGACAAGATTATTACCGCCTTGTTGCAGGAGACCGACAGCATCAGCAAAGAGAACCTGCGGCTGACGGAATTCCCACTGCAGAATGTCCGTTTGGCTACCTTACGCAACCTCTCGCATTTCTATATGGTCACCGGCAAAATGCGAATGGATGCGTTCTTGCGCGCCCGGCAAGTCTTAGATGGCCAGGCTCTCTTTGTTCGCAGTGAGGACAATAGCGGTAAGGTACTGGTGCTGTCTTCCCGGCGTAATCGCTGGATGGTCGAGGAGGATTTGCAAAAACTCGGCTTTGAAAAAATTGTTGCTCCGCCAGACGTTCAAGGTGAAGTAGCCGAGAAACGTCACGAGCTGACTGATGAAATCGATGACTTGCGCACTAAGCTGGATATTCCCCGCCTGGCAGTCTTGCGTTTAGGTGAGCAATATGGCGGTATCTTGTTGGCCATCAAGCGCCAATTGAATAGCTATCTGGCGGTGCAACAAGCACAGGGTATGTTTGGGCGACTCAACCACATCTGTTGCGTTACCGGCTGGGTGCCCAAGGACAATCTCGAGGCCTTGCGGAAGGTCGTGGCCAAGGCCACGGGTGGCGTAGGCATTGTCGAAGCGACTGATGCTGATGAGGACGCTTTTGTCAAGGCCGGCCTAGACAATGTCCCGGTCAAGTTCCACGCGAATGCCGTCGAGCGACCTTTCCAGATGCTGGTCACTAATTTCTCCGTCCCAAATTACCACGAGTTGGACCCGAGTTTCTTTGTCGGCCTGACTTTTGTCATTATGTTCGGCTATATGTTTGGCGATGTCGGGCAAGGCGCGGTGCTGGCCTTGCTGGGGCTGTATTTTCGCTTCAGCAAACGTAAATTCAAGACCACCTTGCGGGACACCGGCACGCTGCTTTGCTTTTGTGGTCTTAGCGCCGTAGTCTTTGGTTTCTGCTACGGTAGCTTCTTCGGTTATGAGAATCCTGAGTTCTTTGCCCCATTGTGGCTGGGGCCACTTCAACAGCGAGACATCCCGAAATTGCTGCTGACTGCTGTGGGGATGGGCGTAGTGTTTATCAGTATGGCGGTGATGATCAATGTCATCAACCATTTCCTCGCAAAGCGCTATTTTGAGGGCGCGTTTGATAAATTCGGCTTATTGGGCATCTGTTTCTACTGGGGGATGCTGGGTATAGGCATCAATATTGCGATCACTAAGCAGTTCGCCGCCTGGCAACTGTTGTTTGTGGCTGTGCCGTTGTTGCTGCTGTTCTTAAAAGAGCCGCTGCACAACCTCATCTGTCATCGCAATCCATTTTACCAGAGCAACGTCTTTAATGTGTTCTTGGAAGGCGGCATCGAGCTAATGGAGACCTTGACTGGGTATTTGAGTGGGACCGTATCGTTCGTCAGAGTCGGCGCCTTTGCCATTAGCCACGCTGCGCTCTGTCTGGCCGTCTTTGCCATTGTCGGTATGTTGAAGGATATTACCCTAGGAAGCGTGATGTCAATTATCGTGGCCATACTGGGGAACTTGCTGATTATACTCTTCGAGGGGATGGTCGCGGCGATACAGTGCGTCCGACTCGAATACTATGAGCTGTTCAGCCGATTTTTCCAGGGCGGCGGTGTGGTCTATCAACCTTTCCAGATTGAGGAAAACAAAGAGTAATGAACTGCTGAGGGCAGAAAGCCTGACTCGCAGCAGCTAACCGTTTTGCAGTGCGTTTTAATTAGTTTAGTCCCAAAACCAGAAAAGCATTTGTTAAGGAGAATCTAAGAATGAATTTTCGCAAGTTCCAGGTCATCGGCAAGATTGTCAGGTACAGTTTGTTCTTTGCCATTATGACGGCAGCCGGCACCTTGTACGCCGCCGGTGAGACCGAAGCCGTGTCAGAAACGACGGCTATGGCCCAAAACTCCAGCAATAACGCGCTGTATTATGCTATCGCTGCTACGATGTGCTTTGCCAGTATGAGCGCGGCTTACGCCGTCGGCAAAATCGGCGCCGCGGTGATGGGTGCGGCTGCTGAAAAACCAGAAATTTTGGGCAAGGCCATTGCCTTCGTCGGCCTGGCGGAGGGTATTGCGCTATTTGGTTTCCTGATCAGCTTTTTCTTGGTGATGAAAGTCGGTGGCTGACTACGTTGGTTGCGTGTGGGAAAGGTGATAATTAATAATCCTGTTTGCAGGTAGGTACGATGGCTGCATATCACATCATAGGTGATTCGGACACAGTGTTGGGGTACCGCTTCGCCGGTGTCCCTGGAGACATTGTGACCACGGTAGAAGAGGCTCGGGCAGCTTTCCAGGCCGCCACCACCGACCCCGACAATGGTATCCTGATCATTACTGAGGTGGTGGAAGATATGCTCAAAGCCGAGGTCACTGCTTATCGCCTCAAGGCAGTGCCGCCATATCTGACCGTGGTCGAGGATATCTGGGGCAAACGCGGCAAACGCCGGAGTCTCCAGGACC
>CAZUCG010000249.1:0-1549 GCA_964619145.1 uncultured Lentisphaeraceae bacterium
GAGCGCTTCGGCTTCGATGCCGCCAAGGCGAATCTCTTCTTGCACGCCTCGATGGTACTGTCACCAGAAATTGGCACCGATATCGACGCCTTGGAGCTGAGTAAAAATTTTTTCTTATCCCTGGGTTTTGGGCGAATTACCATCGCTACGCCTGAGGAGCACGACCAGGTAATTGCCTACACCTCGCAATTGGCACATCTGCTTTCCAGTGCGTACGTCAAAAGCGATACGGCTTTTTTGCACTCCGGGATTTCTGCTGGCAGTTTTCGCGATATGATCCGAGTGGCGACGCTGCAGCCGGAAATGTGGGGCGAGCTTTTTTTGCACAACCGCGGACCGCTGTTGCAAGAACTCGATGGCTTGCTGTCGCGCTTGGGCGAATACCGCCAGGCGATCGTAGAAAATAACCGCCCTGAACTGCTGCGCTTGCTCGATGAAGGACGGCTCCGGAAAGCCGAAGTCGATAAATTTGCCGCCGCCGGCCAAACCAGGAAATGACTGCTATGCTGACTATAAATGTTGCGACCAAACCAAGTTACAGCATCGATATCGGCGCTGATCTCTGGCAGAATTTTTGTCCGTCTGCCTTGGAATTGGGCAGCGAATGCATTATTGTGACCGACTCGAATGTGGCCAAGCTTTATTTGCCGCAGGTCCGCTCCGCCCTATCTGCCGCCGGCAATCGCGTTGGCGAAGTGATTTTTCCGACTGGTGAGGCCTATAAGACGATGGCTACCGTGCTGATGCTCTTGAACGCTTTTGCCCAATTTAACTTAACTCGCAGCGGCGTGGTGATTGCCTTGGGCGGTGGCGTTACTGGCGATATGGCGGGCTTCGCCGCCGCTATCTGGCTGCGCGGGGTGGCGATAATCCAAGTACCTACCACACTGCTGGCGATGGTGGATAGCAGCGTGGGCGGTAAAACCGGTGTAGATCTGCCGTGCGGAAAAAACCTGATCGGGGCTTTCCATCAGCCGCAGAAAGTGCTGGCCGATATCACTACCCTGCAGACGCTATCCGCAGAACACCACCTGGATGGCATCGCCGAGATGCTCAAGGCCGGTATTATCCGTGATCCGGGACTTTTTTCACAGCTGGTCGCAGAGCCGCAAGCGGCGCTGACTGCGGAGTTAATTGCGCGTAGCGTGGCTATCAAAGCCGAAATCGTGGCCGCGGACGAATTTGAGACCGGCGAACGCAAACTGCTGAATCTCGGTCACACTGCTGGCCACGCCATTGAAAAAGTCAGCAACTACACGATCAGCCACGGACGGGCGATCGCGATGGGGATGATGCTGGTGGCAGATGCCGGTTTGCGGCACGGCATTACTTCTGAAGCCTGCCACGCGGCCATTGTCGAGGCGCTGTGCAGTTGCAACCTGCCCTTGCTTTCCCCTTTCCCAATAGGCGAATTGCTGGCCGCTATGGGGTATGATAAAAAACGCTCTGGCAGCTCAATTACTCTAGTGGTCCCCCGCGAAATTGGCAACTGCGAATTATTAAAGCTCCCCATCGCTGAAATGCCTGCTTTCTGGGGCGTGCAAGGAGG